>JAFCZD010000477.1 GCA_019314525.1 Deltaproteobacteria bacterium | reverse complement strand
TGGCTGCGCTCCTCTTGCGACGCGTCGCCTACAACATCCTCGCGCTTACGCGCAGTGTGACATTGCGAAGCGAAGAAAACCGTCAGATGCCCTTTCGAGATCTGATCCGCTGGATCTATCAAGCGCTCATCGCAGCGACAGATGCGACAACAAGAGACCTAAGACCTCGGGTGGCCGCCTGCTGCTAAACAGGCCGGTCGCTAAACCGAGCGCTGGCTCGCCGTTTACGGCACATGTGTGTCCGTCATCAGCTCCTAAGCAAAAAGGTCGCACCCTTGCTAATGTGCGAACCGTCCCCTCCGTTTCTTGGATCAGACCCTAACGGCGCCCCTCAGGCCAACACTAAACAACCCAATGATGTTAAGGTTGCAAAAACGTTATTTGCAGAATGAGCGACCACGGAGTGAAGCGCAAAGTGGCGGACAACCCTCCCAGCAGGACAAGCTTTGATGTTCCTTCCGTCATCATCCGGAAGAAGTCCGGGGACATCCATCCTGAGCGCCTGATACCGGAAGAGACCCGGCCCCTGCCCGAGGATTACGCTGCAGCGCCAGCCGAAGTGGGTGAAGAGGATGAACCCAGCCTGATCGCCGCAGGCCAGCGCCTGGGAAGCTACCGCATCAATGAAAAGATCGGCGCAGGCGGCATGGGGTGTGTCTACGCAGCCACTCACCTCACCCTGGGACGTCGAGTGGCTATTAAGGTTCTGCGCGCACGCTACGTCTTCAACGACGGCGCCCTGCGCCGCTTCTTTGCTGAAGCGCGCGTGGCGAGTCAGATCAGCCACCCCAACATTGTGGCCATCACCGACTTCATCGAAGGCCAAGGGGGCCCCGCTAGCTACGTAATGGAGTACTTAGAGGGCCAAACCCTCTATGCATGCCTCAGGCGCCGCAAGGAGCTCCCCTTGGACTTCCTCGTGGAAATCGCCGAGCAAATGGCCCGCGGTCTCGAGGCACTCCACGACGCCGGTGTCGTACACCGCGATGTGAAGCCTACGAACATCTTCCTGGTGGGCGACGATGAACGTGTCACCGTCAAGTTGCTCGACTTCGGCTTGGTGAAGGAGGGGGTGCGTCAAAAGGCCAGGGCTGGCAGCCTTACCGAAACGTGTGAGCAGAGCATCCTGGGCACGCCCGCCTACATGCCCCCCGAGCAAATGGGCAACGCAAGAGAGGTCGACCAGCGCGCCGACCTCTACGCCTATGGCACGGTGCTCTACGAGATGCTCTGTGGTTACTTTCCCTTCAAAGGCAACGACGACAAGGAGTTGCTCAAGAAGCGCTTGACGCAACCGCCAGAGCCCATGACACGCGAGGGTGGTATCCCGCAGGAACTCGAGGAGGTGGTGCTGCGTTGCCTCGCCGCCAAGCCCGAAGAGCGCCCACAGTCGATCTCTGAGGTGCTCTCTGTTTTGGCGCTTGTACGTGAAACACACCTCACTCCCACTTTGGGTGGCTCTCGTCTGCGCCGTTTGTGGCTCCTCTTGGGCTTGCTCGGAGCCGTTTCGCTGGGAGGGCTGGGCACATGGCTAACGCGTTCTCCCAATCCAAAGCCCGCGGCCAGCGAGCAACGGCCCGCTGAGGTGGCTATCGCGAAGCTCCAGTCGTGGAAACGTGACGTCACACGCCGCCGGCGAGATCGGCAAGACTGGGAAAAAGCCAAGGTCGCGACGGACCTCTTCCACCTGGACACCCTGCGCACCGGGAAGCGATCACGAGCCACCATAACCTTCATGGGGGCTGGCAAGCTCAAAGTGAGCCCACACTCCGAAGTGCTCATCGAAGTACCACGGCGTGATCCTACCACCCACGAGCTTGCTCAAGTCGTGCGTTTGCGTGAAGGCAAGCTGGCGCTCAATGTCACCAAGAAGAGCACTCTATTTCTCATCGACAAGCAAGGTCGTGTGCTCCGCCTCAAATCCGAGGGCAGCGCCTCCTTGCGCTTCAAGGCTCGCAAAGACGGTAAAACCGAGGTCGCCGTGATCGCTGGCAGCGCGATGGTGCACGCCGGTGACAATAGCCGAGAGATTCGTGAAGGCCAGGTGATGGAGGCGAATGGAACCGAACTCTCGAAAGCCGAAGCGCTGCCCCCCTTCCCCAAGCTGCTCCTACCTGGCATCGATCAACGCTTGCGCGGTAACGAGCTCACCTTCAGCTGGCAGAGCGTTGGGCCTCAGTATCGCTACCACTTCCAGCTCGGCTCCAATATCGGCTTCGATAGCGTGCTCCTCGACCGAGGGGTGCAACAACCCTCAGTGGTGGTCGAAAACTTCCCCCCAGGAAGCTACGCTTGGCGGGTGAGAACTCTCGATACCAAGGAGCATGAGGGAGAGTTTGGCTTTGCGCGACGTTTTCAAATCGTAGCTCAAGAGGCTATTGGCGTGGACGGGGAGCTTCTTGCGCCCCGCGACCGCGCGAGGATAACGCTGGGCACGAAGCCCCGACACATCGTTTTTCGGTGGAAGACCAAGGCCAAGCAGGTGCTCTTCGTGCTCTCGCGTCAGCAAGATCTCGAGGCCAACCGCGTGCTCACGCGCCGGACCCGAGGACGAGAGCGGCTCTCCATCAGCAGCCGCAGATTGCGACCCGGCACATACTACTGGGGGCTCTTCAGCCGTAAGGGTAAGAAGCTCCGGCCGCTCCAAGAGAGTGGGCGACGTTTGACCCTGGGGTTGCGCGAAGCCCCGCGGATCAAGGTCAAAGTGGGAGGCTGGAACTAAGATGCGTTTGGGGCTGACCCTCTCCGTCGCGCTCTCTTTTGGCGTTTGCATCACGCCGCTCTCGGCTGCGCCCAGGGTCGAAGCGCCACCGCTCATCGTCGGCCAGCCGGCGCCCGCCTCCATCGTCATCCGCGGAATTCCCGGCAGCGGCTCCCTCAACGCAACGAGCAATGTCGGCAAAATACGCGACATCGTCGACATCGTGGGAGGTGCGACAAAGCTGACGTACACCCCCCCGCGGCGCGGCTCCCCACAACGGCTCCTCCTCCTATGTTGGCGCAAGAAGGGGCCCGCTCACCTTGTGCAGCTTCCCCTATCGGCCTGGACGGACGTCGAGGTCAAAACGCGCAGGGGGCGCAGCCTCGAGGTGCGGGTTCGCGTAGCCGACCACGTCTTCGGCCCCATAATGAGCGGAAGAAAGCGCAAGGTGAAGATCCGCATACTCGTGCCCCCTGGCGTACGAAGCGTGGAAGCAGAGGCACGACGCAGCGAAAGCCTGGTCACTCGACGTCGGGTGACGCTGCCGCCCTTAGGGGAGAAGCTGCTCGTGGCTGGCACGCGAAAAAGAGGCTCTCGCAAGGGAGGAGACCTTCGTTACGATATTTTCATTGCCGCCAGCGCTCCTATGACACCTCAGCTCGGGCTCCTTGACCCTGAAGGTAAGAATGGAGAGCAAAGGCTCTCTCTCACTCCTCACGGAGAGACCTTCAGCGCATCATGGGCCCCGACGTCGTCGTCACCTCCGGGGCGTTGGCTCGTGCAGGTGCGAGCTGGAGAGCACCTCGTGGAACTCCCCCTCGAGCTTGCCCCTTGGCCCTCACCGACAACGAAACCCACCATCGTGCGCAAACGCACGCCCCCGCCTGGGTTGTGGAAGCGGCTACGCTTCAGCGCGAGCTTCACCCTAGGGCTGCTTCACAATCTCGGCGAGCTGACCTCTCCACGCTTCGCCCTCGAGCTCGCCGCCGAACACCCGTTCTCTCTTGGCTGGCTTGGCCTTCGGCTCTCCACAGGCTTCGCCTTTGATTCACAAGGCGTTGACGATGGAAGCTTCAACGCGTCCAGCAGCCTCTGGATGCTGCCCGTTGGGCTCTCCCTGAGCTACAACACGCGCCGGGCTAACGGGTTTTCAGGCCATCTCCTCGCCGGAGGTGTCGTCCAGTTGACCCACAGCAACTCTGAAGGCCCCATCACTGGTACCATCGCGTTCACAGAGGTGAGCGCGGGCGCCATCGCGTTGGCAGGCGTCGCCTATGCCGTCGGTCCAGGCGACATCCTCATGCGCTTTGGTTATCAACACCTTCGCGTAGACAGACCGGACCTTGCGTTGCTCGCTGGCGGCATGGTGGTAGCTGGAGGATACTCTTATGTCTTCTAGCCAAGGGGCCGAGCATCGCACCAACACACGTCTACGTTGATGCTCGTGTGAGGGTCCTCAAATTTGAAAGCTGATTCAATCCAGCAGGAATCACCCCTGTCAGAGCCCCAGCGTTAGTTGACGAAAACCATAGCAATGCTACCTTTGTGCTAAGTGAAGGCATTTGTATGGATTGTTCCTCTTCTCTCCACCCACCAAAGTATCACCACCCGAAAACGTCTCTGCTTCTCTTGGTGCTTGTCACGGTCGTGAGTGAAGGCTCCGCAGGTGCGAATATCAGTGGAACCGTTCATGATTTTTCCGGCGCTGGATGGTCCGGCGGGGAGATTTGCCGTCCCTGCCATACACCCCATAACGCTTTAGCTGTGGGTGCGCCGCTTTGGAATCATACGGTATCCACGGCCACCTACGTGCTCTATAACAGCCCAACCATGAGCGCGGCCTCTCCGCCAGAGGTGGGGCCGGGCTCCATGTCACGTTTGTGCCTCTCCTGCCACGATGGAACGGTGGCCATCGACTCCTTCAATGGGAACACAGGCTCGATGATGATCGCTGGCAATGCCCTTCTGGGTACAAATCTCAGTGACGATCACCCCCTTGGCATGGAGTGGCGGCATCAGACCCAGATGCCTGCATGCGCTCACTGTCACTCTGCTCATGGGAGCATGGCAAACCCTGGCCCTGTGTATTTCTTCAACCGCCGGGTGGAGTGCCCAAGCTGCCACGATGTGCACGACAAAGACACCATCCCCAACCTCTTGGTGATGACAAACACGGCCTCACAGCTCTGTCTGCACTGCCACGGCAAATAGCCCCGCGCACAGCTTACAGTGGGCATTTTTAGTGTAAGTCAGC
>JAFCZD010000476.1 GCA_019314525.1 Deltaproteobacteria bacterium | reverse complement strand
CGACGAATCACGCGCTTGGCCAGGTCCCGCATGGCCTGGTATTCGACGTCGGAGAGGGTCATGCTGGGCGCGACAGTGATTGAATCACCCGTGTGCACGCCCATGGGGTCGATATTTTCGATGCTGCAAACCACGACGAAGCGATCCTCGCAGTCTCGCATCACCTCAAGTTCAAACTCTTTCCAGCCCACGATGCCTTCTTCGACCAGCACCTCCTTCACCGGCGATGCGTCGAGCCCAGCGGCGACGATCTCCTTCAGCTCGGCGACGTTGTAGGCGATGCCGCCGCCTTCGCCACCGAGGGTGAAGCTGGGACGGATCACCAGGGGGTACCCAATGCTCGCCGCCTGGTCCACCGCCGCCTCGACACTGGAGGTGATATAGGAGCGAGGCACGTCGATCTTCTCGGCCTGCATAGCGGCGCGAAAGAGGCGCCGGTCCTCGGCGACCCGGATCGTCTCCAGGCGAGCGCCCAGCAGACGTGTGCCGCTCTCGCGCAAGATGCCAGCCTCGGCCAACTTCACCGCCAGGTTGAGCGCGGTCTGCCCGCCCACGGTGGGCAGCAAGGCATCGGGGCGCTCACGCTCGATGATCTTTGCCACAGAGCTGACGGTGAGGGGCTCGAGATAGACGCGATCGGCCACCTCGGGATCGGTCATGATCGTCGCGGGGTTAGAGTTGACGAGCACGACCTCGTAACCCTCTTCGCGCAACGAACGCGCCGCTTGCGTGCCGGAATAGTCGAACTCGCAGGCTTGACCAATGACGATGGGCCCGGAGCCGAGGATGAGGATCTTGCGAATGTCGTCGCGCTTGGGCATCTCTCACTCGGCGCGCGTGGCGCGCAGCAGATCGAGGTAGCGATCAAAGATCGCGTCGGCATCCGAGGGGCCAGGCCCGCCCTCGGGGTGAAATTGCACCGCCAAGAGTTGCCTGTCTGCCCAACGAATGCCCTCGAGGGTCTTATCGTAGAGGCTGAAATGGGTCTGCTCGACCTCGGGTGGCAGCGAGTCTGGGTCCACTGCGAAGCCATGGTTCTGTGCTGTAATCCACACCTCGCCCGTGGCGAGATCGGAGACGGGATGATTGCCCCCGTGGTGACCGAAGCGCATCTTGAAAGTGCGCCCCCCCAGCGCCAAGGCGAGGATCTGGTAGCCGAGGCAGATGCCGAGCACCGGGCGTGTCCCGAGCACCGCGCGCGCTGTCTCGATGGCGGGCAAGACGGCGGCTGGGTCCCCTGGGCCGTTGGACAACATGACACCATCGGGGTTGCCCGCGAGGAGGTCTTCAACGGAGGTCGCGGCGGGGTAGACGGTGACGTTGACGCCGCGCTCGGTGAGGCCGCGCAGGATGCCACGCTTCACCCCGAGATCCACGAGCGCCACCGAGAACTTGGCTTTGCCCTTAGCGGGTACACCATAGGGCTCCGCGACGCTCACCTCAGAGGCAAGATCCTGCCCCGTCATCTCTGGCGTCTGGCGAACCTTCGCGATCAACGCGTCGCGATCTTTGTCATGCGCCTGGCGAAAGATGCCGCCACGCATGGCACCCTTCTCGCGGATGTGGCGCGTCAGAGCACGGGTGTCGAGTTCGGTGATAGCGACGACGCCTTGGCGCACAAGCCAGCGATCGAGATCGCCGCTAGCACGCCAGCTCGACGAGAGGGTCGAGAGGTCACGCACCACCAACCCTGCCAGGCGGGCACGGTCGCTTTTAGGGGTCTGGCTGTCTTCAACGGCCACGCCATAGTTCCCCACCTGAACGGTGGTCAGCGCGACGATTTGACCAGTATAGGAGGGATCAGTTGCGATCTCCTGATAGCCAGTCATGCTGGTGTTGAAAACAACTTCACCAAAAGCGGTACCTTCGGCGCCAACACCTTTGCCGCGAAAGCACCGCCCATCTTCTAGGACGAGCAGAGAGTCGAGGATGGTCACGGGGGCTGCAATTCGCACGAATGGGCGGGCTTTGTCAACCGCGGCCCGGCCCGTGAGTCAAGCCTCGAACGCGGCCATGCGCTGCAATCGTTGAACATCACAGCCCTTCAGCGCCTCTTACCCCAATCGACCTTTTCGTTTTTCTTTTCTGGCGGCGTGCAAAGAGCGGGGTCAACATCGTCGAAGGGCGTGAACCGCCAGCTCTCGCCACGGCGCGTCACAATGCCCGACTTTGCGGCGAGCCAGACGTGGTAACCCACGATGCAGGCCGGCGCCCGATAGCCTGGGATGATGGCGACAATAGTGAGCCCCTTGCGGGCTTGCATCGGCAAGCGCGCCTGGTTCTCTGGGGTGAGTGGCTCAAGAGTGAGGTCCATTCGCTCCACAACCACGCCCGTCGCCTCTGCGTGCCGCTTCACCAGCGCGCGCAGATCGTCGTCGCCGACTTTCTTCTGCATCTTGAGCAGGTCTTGGCGCAAACCGATGCTGGCGTGATCGAAGGCGCGTATGCGCTCATCGGCCTTGTAGCGGCAGCTGAAGTAGTAGATGCCAAAACCAAGACCTGCGAGGAGGACAACGATGACAAGATTACGAAGCATGCCCCACTGTGCCCCATGCCCTCGCCGCTGTGAAGAAGAGACAAACGTGAGCGAGGATGACGGATTCCGCAAAGAGATGAAGAGGCGGAGAAGAGTATTTCGCTTATTGCGCGGCAGCTACCAGCAAGACGTTGACCTGTCCGCCGGAGTGGGTAAGCACCACGAAGGGATAAGCCACACTGCCTGCGCCTGTCACCTCGAAGGCCTGCCCGATATATTTGGTCACCTCTGGCGCCGTCGTCGAATAGAGTTCGTTGAGGGCGTCGCTGAGCTGCTTGCTCAAGCCATGGGTGTTGTAGGTGGGGGTGATGTAATCGTCCTGCACCTTGGTGATGATCTCGCTCTTGTAGAGCGTTGAGTTGACCTTGGCGAAGATCTCCTTGCGTCCATCAGCATCGCTGTCGGTGATCCCGCTGCCAAGCTCGACAAAGTTTTCAAAGACGACCTTCACCCAGAGGTCCTGACCATGCAGGTAAGCCATGGTGATCGCCTGGGGCTTCACCGCGTCGGATCCCCAGCTCTGCTGGGTGATGGCCACGCCTGCGGCGTTGAGGTCCGTTGACTTGGTAGCATCCCAGTTGACGAGCCAGTTGCGCAGGGGGCTCCACATCATGAAGTCGTCTTGCTCGGCCTGGGTGAGGTCTGTGTCAGCGAGGGTGTCGACGATATTCTCCAGGGCCGGCGCCCCCTGGTTGTCCCCGCTGCCGATGGCGAAATCAAAGTTCTCGGCGTTGCCGCCAGAGAGGGCCGGCAGGTTGGCTGGCGTCACCGTGGCCTGGCCCGAGGTGTCACGGTAGAGCGCAGGATTTTTGAAATAGATCGCGTTGTCGAGGTTTTTACGGCTGGGCGACTCCACGATGGAAATGGAGACGGTGTCGGTGGTCCAGTCGAAGGTGGTGTTGTAGGTCTCCGCGAGCGTCCGGTCAGTCGCCTCCACCTTGAGGGGCTTTTCCGTGATGGTGAAGTCCTTGGTTGTGAGGGAGTCGCCCAAGGTCACCGACTCGCTCGTGGTTTCGAACCAGTCCTGGGCCACCGTTACGGTGACGTCGCCCGCGGTGAGACCAGTAAGCTCGTAGGCCCCTGCTTGAGAGCTGTACGCCAACTGTCCGCCAGCCTCCACCAGCGCGCCGCCAACGGGCTCGCCGAGGGCGTCTGTAATCGTGCCTGAGAGCGTTGGCCCGCTGATGTGCACATCCTGGATGACCTTGCCATCCTCCGTGGTGCCACCATCTGGTGGTGGCGTGGAGTCGTCGGAGCAGCCCGGAGCCAACATCAGCCCCGCCATCAGCGTCATGGGTAACCAAAAGGTCTTCATCGGTCTCGTCCTCCTCGTGGAAGCTCGTTGATCGTCGAGGAACGCAGAGGCTGATGCCTCCGCCCCTGTCATTCTTTGTTCGAGGCTCGCGTTGTAACCCTACTCGGCGCACGGCGCTAGCGCCACGCACGCAAAAAACGTCTCACGCCAGCCACACATTCCAACGTAGCGTGCCATCCGCTGACGCAGTTGTTGAGCGCTGTCTACGCTTCGGGGTCTCGCCCCCCACCTACCAGAGCGCAGCCTGCCAAGAACTACTTCAAAAAAACCTAAAACTCTCCAGATGATGGCGAGGGCAGCATCCCCCCTACAGGCTGGCCCAATTCTGGTAGAGTGCTCCGCGTCTGACCTGATTAAGGAGCGCCATGTTTTTTTCGTTTGGTCCACGTTCACTCGTCCTCTTCTCTGTCGTTCTGCTCACATCGTGCACCATCGGCCGCCCCCCCGCTGGGAGCATAGAGACCCTCAGCGATGCGCAGAAGGCTGCCATCAGCCGCGTGAAGGCGCAGGTCAGCGGCTTGATCGTGTGGTCGAGTTCTCGTGTGGGCAACCACGACCTCTTCCTGATGAAGACCGACGGCACCGGCATCAAAGCCCTCACCACGGGCAAACATGTCGATTGGTTTCCGCGTTTTTCGCCCGACGGCCAACGTGTGCTCTTTGCGCGCAGCCGCAAGCCGACCTTCGTCTACGAGCGCGACGCGAACAAGCTCGACACCTGGGACCTCTACACCGTCGCCCCTGATGGCAGCGCTCTGACCAAGATCGTTGACAACGCCAGCTGGGGCACCTGGATCGATAGCAAGACGCTGCTCTTCGCGCGGGGGCAGCAGGTTGTGCGCATGAAGCTTCAAGACAAGACGGAAGAGGTGCTCGTGGACAGCCGCAAGGTCGCAGCCCTTGG
>JAFCZD010000475.1 GCA_019314525.1 Deltaproteobacteria bacterium | reverse complement strand
AATGCGCACCACATCGGCCAGCCCATCTTCACTCCCTCGAGGGACGCCCTGAAGTGACTCTTCCAGGCTGACAGGCTGCTCAGGCTTGACAGGCACAAAAACCCAGAACGTCGTGCCCACCTGCGGCTTGGACATCACCTCAAGGCGACCGCCGATATGCGCGAGCAGACGCACCACCACTGAGAGCCCCAGCCCATAACTCCCCACCGCCCGGCTCCGCTGATCAGAGCCTCCAGGCTGAAAGATCTGTTCAAAGGCCTCTGGCTCGATGCCGCACCCGGAATCCGAGATCTTGATTGACAACATCTTTGGCTGACCATCGAGCTCAACGACGATGCTTCCGCTGCCGGTGTATTTCACGGCGTTACTGAGGAGGTTATCGAGGATGGGACCTCGCGGCTGCAGAAGACGCTCACCCGAATATCCTTGCTAAAAGCCAACGCGCGCAGCTGACCACGCAATTGCGAAGTCAAGTTCATGACGTCGATGCTCTCGGGTGGCCGCTTTGTGCCCCCCCCCTCGCGAGAAACGGTTCGTACGAGGTCGTGAAGCATGGCGTCCATATGGTCCACGGCTTCGATCTGTTCCTGGATGAGGGCGTCGCCGGGGGCCAGGCCTTTGACCCTCGCGTATTCGGCGGCACCGCGCAACACCGTCAAGGGGCTGCGCAAGTCGTGGGACATACCTCGCAGCTCCGTGACCTGCTCACGCTTCCCCTGCTCCACGGTGTCGATGACCCGCTCCAGCGCGGTGGTACGCTCGTTGAGCTGCATCTCCATGAGGGAGGTCCACTCATGCTGCCGTTGCGAGAACGCAGCCAGCTCACGCCGGGCCTCGGTCTCTTGCAGAGCCAAGCGCTCCAAAGCTGTGTGACTCTCACGAGCAAAGGCCAGATTTCGCCGGTTGGTGTGGCGTTGCTCCCAAAGCTGACCCAGCGCTCCTCCAGCGAGGGGCCCGAGCACCAAGGCGGCCCAAGGGGTCATCAGGCTCAGCTCGCCTAGCCCAACCCCCATGGCAGCGCCAAGGAGCATGCCAGCCAGCGCCGGCCAACGCCGGCTAGGGTGGGCCCAACGCACGTGGTATTCGCACGCGTCATCACCCTGCCCGAGGCAGGACTTCTCTTCGAGCCACGCCGGTGGCAAACCCCAGAAGGTAGGCATGGCCGCGAAGTTGGCCTGGCGCAACAAACAGAGCAGCCGCCCCTCGGGTTGAGTGCTTGTAAAACGAAACACTGCGCTGGTGGCTGACTCAGCGCTCATGCTGAAACGCCCACACGCCGACACCAAATGCATATTCTTGACGGCCTGGCGATAGATCATCAGCGGAGAGGCCGCCCACAGGATGTAGCGCAAGGGCCCGTAGGCGTCGCCCAGGCGAAACGAGGCGGCTTTGCGAAAAGCAACCTCATCGCCGTCCACGAGGTCAAAGGCGAAGGTGCAAAACGCCTCCACCTGCGCCGTGGAGGCCCACGCCTGGCCCAACCTCACGTCCTCAACGTGCAGGCCCGCTCCTTTGCACGCCTCCGTTAGCGTGCCACGCCCATGATGAAAATCGACATAGTGCACCAGACCATGGAGGATGCTCAGCTTGAGCTCCGCGACTGGACTACCTTGGCTTCTCTCGGATACGGCTCGAGCCATCAGCTTGTCGTCCATTTTCGACAGTTTCCTTCTAGTTGTTGTAATTTAACATGGTTTTCATTGTAGAAGATCCCCTCCCGCGCATCTTTTAATTCTACCCTTGCACTAGACTTTGCCAGGTATCACACTTTCCCCATGTCCTGCGGTGCGGCCATCATCACAGCCCTCGCCCTCTGGGTCGGTCCCTTGCTGCCTTACCTGGGGCACGACTGTGATTGCGCCAAACGTGAACTGCAGGTCACATCCAGCTGTTGCGCCAAAAAGGCCGAGCACAAAGCCACAAGCGCGACCGACAAGACCACAACAAGCGTCCGCTCCCACGACGTGGCTCGTGGCCCCTGCGGCTGCTGCCCCACGGGCAATATCTCCGCCGGCTCTGCCGTGGCAGGCGAGGCGCCCATCATGCTCTCAGGCCCCGCGACGGCCCGGATCAGCCCCAACAACACCTTGGACGCACCCACGACGGCACGCAGCGGCAGCTCTCCAGGAAGCGCCCGTGCCCCACCGGGTGGCTCCGCGCTCCACCTCTTGCACTGTGTCTTCCTGATCTAAGTCGCCCCTCCGTCATCGCCGTGACGTTCGTGCTCGCATTCACCTGTGGGCGATTGGATCCCCATGACGTCGCGGCTGGTTCCCCACCTTCTGGGGCCCCCCCCTCTCAAGACGGAAGTGACATGCAAGAGCTTCAAAACATCATCAGGGCCCAGACCCTCGCGCTGGTCATCGTCGCCTGCAGCCCCATGATTGCGCTCGCAGAAGCACAGGCAACGCCCGCCCAAGACGACACCTCCGCTGCGCTGGCAAATCAAGCACTGCAGAAAAACCCCAGCGTCGCCGCCCTCAAGTTCCAGGTGCGCGCTCTCGAAGAGCGGGTCCACAAGAGCGGGGCTTGGCTCGATCCCAAGGTGGCCATCGAGCTCTCCAATATCCCCATAGACAGCTGGACCCTCGGCGATCATGGCATGAGTGGCCTGCAACTCAAGCTCCAGCAGACCTTCCTCTTCCCCGGAAAGATCGGTGGCCGTAAAGAGGTCGCCAGAGGTCAGGTCCGAGAGCAACGGCTTCTGCTCAAAGAGCGCGAGGTTCAGCTTGGCGCCGCCGTGAAGCGTGCCTACTACAGCCTCGCGCTGGTCAGACAGCTGAGGCAGGTCACAGCGAACCATGTGGCCCTCGTCGCCCAGTTCATCGGCGTCGTGCGCGTCAAATACGAGGTCGGCAAGGTGGGGCAGCACGATCTCCTTCGCCTTCAGCTGCTCGAGCGCACACTCAAGGACGATCTGAAGAGCTTCCAACGTGAAGACGAAGCGTTGATGGCCACGATCAACGCTGCACTTCACCGGGCGTTGAGCACTCCCATCAAGACACCAAAGCGAGTATCGCAACCGGCACCATCGCGCACCGTCAAGGACTTCACCTCCCTGGCGATCCAGTCGCGGCCGCTGCTCCGTTGGTACGTTGAGCAGGCGCGCACGCGACGCACGGCAGCCCAACAAGCAGCGCGAGAGGGCTACCCCGATCTCACAGCCTGGATTGGCTACCGCATACGTAAACGAGCGGGTGCGGACGAAGGAACAGACTTCTTCTCTGTGGGCATCTCCGTGCCAATTCCGCTCTTTTTCGACAGCCGCTGGGGCAGCCAACGCCGAGAAAACATGGCTCGAGCCTGGGCCCTAGAGGCGCAGCGAAGCGCAGAGCTCAACCGCATAGCGGGCGACCTGGGGCGGAACATTGCGGCGTGGAAGCGGGCAGCGCAGAAAGCGAAGGCTTACCGGGACACGCTCATGCCCCTAGCCCACCACACGCTGGACGCGACGTTTGCAGCCTACCAGGTAGACCGCGCCGACTTCGCCTCACTCTTTCAGGCGGAGATGCAACTGCTGAACTTCGAACGCGCCATTTTCCGCGCTGAAGCGAGAGCCGCCCTCTCTCACGTTGAGGTCCAGGCCCTCACCGGAACACAGCGGCGAGAGGGGGAATGACCATGACACCACGCAAGAACACTCAAAGGCTTCTCATCACGGCTCTGGGCCTGATGGCCATCATGGGTGGCTTCTTGGCCTGGCAGCTCGCGGGGCCATCGGCCAAACCGAGTCATCACCAAGACCACACAGCGGCTGTCCAGGTGGCCCACGCCAAGCCCAAGGGCAGCGAGCAGCTCTACACCTGCGGCATGCACCCCAACGTGATCCAACAAGGCCCTGGGACCTGCCCGATCTGTGGCATGGACCTCACTCCGATGAAGAAGGGCTCACCCTTGAAGAGCAGCGAGCAGACAAGCGAGGGCGCGATCACCGTCGACCCCGTGATGGTTCAGAACATGGGCGTCCGCGTAGCCCACGCCAAACGGCGTGGCCTGTCCAAACGGGTGCGAACCATCGGGGAGGTGGTGGTAGCCGAAGACCTGGTGTCGGTGGTCAACCTCAAGTTCTCCGGCTGGATCGAGCGCCTCCACGTCGACCGGACCGGAACCAAGGTCCGCCGAGGCCAGGCCCTCTTTTCGGTTTACTCACCAGAGCTGGTATTGGCGCAAGAGGAGTACCTGCTGGCACTGCGCTCGGCCGGCAAAGAAAGCCCCCTCGCCCGCTCGGCCAAGAGGCGGCTGGCCTTCTGGGATCTCGGACCAGCGACGCTCTCGCGCATCGAAAGGCGGGGCAAGGCCCTCCGCTCCTTGACGATCACAGCGCCCCGCTCGGGCTATGTGCTACACAAGAACGTCGTCCAGGGCGCGAAGGTGAATGCGGGGCAGGATCTCTTTCGCATCGGCCGATTGGACGCCATCTGGGTACACGCGCAGGTCTACGAATTCGACGCGCCCTGGGTGCGAGTGGGGCAGAAGGCGACCATGGAGCTCTCCTTCGAAAAGGGCCGCCAATACTCGGGCAAGGTCAGCTACATTTACCCCACCCTCAGCACCAAGAGCCGAACCCTTAGGGTGCGCCTGGAGTTCGTCAACCCCAACTTGCAACTCAAGCCGGGCATGTTCACCACCGTCTGGATCGAGACGCAGCAGCGTTCAGATGTGTTGGCGATCCCCACTGAAGCCATCATCCATTCAGGGGAGCGCAACCTGGTCTTCGTGACCACCCAAGTGGGCAAATACGCCCCAAGGCAGGTCGTCACGGGGCTTTCGGGTGACGGTCATATTACCGAGATCAAGAGTGGGCTCAAAGAGGGCGAGGTCGTGGTGATCTCTGGCCAGTTCCTCCTCGACTCCGAGAGCCAGCTGCAGGAGGCGCTACAGAAGCTGCTTGCTTCCCGACTGCAGGCCAAGCGCGGGAAGACGCCAGAGCATGGCGCCCATGACCACACTGCGCACCAACATCAACATGCCGCGCAAGAGATCTGGACCTGCCCCATGCATCCTCGCATCGCAGAAGAAAAGGCAGGTAGCTGCCCCATCTGCGGCATGGACCTCGTGCTCAAAAAGACGGACAAAAAGGCGGACCGCCCCATCTGCGGCATGGACCTCGTGCTCAAAAAGACGGACAAAAAGGCGGACCACGCGAATGAACCACCTCATGAGAAGGGCGCACGATGATCGCTCGACTCATCGAATACGCCGTCAAGAACAGATTCTTGGTGCTGATGGTCACCGGTGTACTGGTCGCAGCTGGCGTGTGGTCCATGCTCAACACGCCCGTAGACGCCATCCCAGACCTCTCCGACGTACAGGTGATCGTCTTCACCGAGTATCCAGGTCAGGCCCCCCAGGGGGTCGAAGATCAGGTCACCTACCCTCTCACCACCGCCATGCTCTCGGTGCCCACCGCCAAGAACGTCCGCGGCTACTCGTTCTTCGGCTTCTCCATGGTCTACATCATCTTCGAAGATGGCACC
>JAFCZD010000093.1 GCA_019314525.1 Deltaproteobacteria bacterium | reverse complement strand
CGCTGTCGCACGAAGATTTCTACGTTGAAGCTCTCAAGGTTTGGGATCTCTAGGATCTTGTCGCCGGGTCGGGTCACGCTGCCTGCTGCGGCCTTGCCACGGACCCAGTTCAGCCGCGTGTAGGGGGCGAAGAGCACACCCGAAGCAGGTGCGAGCATCTTCGCGGCCGCCATCTGTTGGCGCTTCTGACGTGCCTTTTCCTCGGTGGCCTGCACTTTCAATCGCTGCACCTCCAGCGCCGCCGCCCGTTCTTTGGCGAAGGTCTTCACCGTCTTTTGAGCCAACGCCAGGCCAAGGCTCGCCTGCTGCAAATCGATCTTGGCCTTCTCTAGCTCGACTTTGGAGATCAGGTTCACGCCGCTGATGACGTTGAGCTTGGCGCGCTCCACATCCAGCCGGGCCCGTCGCACGGCGAGCGTTAAATCAAGACGCGTGCGAGCCTGCGTTTGTTTCAAGCGGCGTAGCTCTGCCTGGGCCAGGGAGAGTTCTGCCTCCAGGTCCAGCAGTTCGTCGGCCAGAAGCCCCGTGGCAAAGGTGAGCACCACGTCTCCCTTTTTCACCTTGGTGCCATCGGCGGCCACAGACTCCACGGTCATCTGCCAGACCCCAGGCAGCTCGGGTGTGTGGATCGCGATGGATTTTCGCGCCACCAGCTCGCCATAGAAGCTGCGAGAAAAGGTGAGGTCACCACGTTCGACCGTGAAGCGCAGGACCTTTGTTTCGTCGTGTGCGGAGCCACACCCGCTCACCAGGGCTAGAGTGAGCCCGAGCAGGGCCGCCTTTGAGCTGATTCGATCAGCCATGCTGCAAAGCCTCGATGGGATTGATGTTGGAGGCGCGGAGGGCCGGCATCAGGCCGAAGGTCACGCCCACGAGCGCAGAGATGCTCAGCGACAAGAACGCCGCATGCCAGGGGAAAGCCACCGCCATGCCGCTGAAAAAGGCGACGCCAAAGGAGATGGCGAAGCCGAGCATCACGCCGAGGACGCCACCAAAAGCGCAGATCAAGACCGCCTCCAAGAGAAATTGGTTACGGATGTCGGCGCGTCGCGCGCCCACCGCGCGTCGCAGCCCGATCTCAGGGATCCGCTCCATGATATTGGCCAGCATGATGTTCATCACGCCGATCCCCCCCACCAGCAGGGAGATGGCGGCGATGGAGAGCAGGACGATATTGAGCACCGATTGCGTCGCCTCCTTCTGCCGCAGCAGCTCCTCTGGCGCAACCACCTGAACATCCCTTTGCCCACCGTGGAGCTGGCGCAAGACCGGTTCGATCAGCCGCTTGGCGGCCAGCGTCGCCTCTGTGTTAGCCACCTTGAGCGAGAGTAGCTCCATAGGCGCATAGGTTGGGGTGGGGCGCAGCGCCTCGTTCGCGCTGCTGAAGGGGATCAGCACGGCGTCACGATGAACCGATGGGTCTACGGGGAGGTCTTTGGAGGCCGCGCCCAGCACCGCGCCCGCCAAGACGCCCACGACCTCGAAGTAGGTGTAGTTCAGCCGAACGCGTTTGCCGACGACACCATTCGGAAAAGCCCGTCGGGCTAGTCGCTCGCCCAGCACCGCCACCCGCTGACTGTAATGATGGTCGTGGCGCACCAGCCCACGTCCTCTGCCAGGTCGCAGTCGGTGCAGGTCAAAATAGCCTTCGCTCACGGCGAGCAGGGGGAGGGTGGTCGCGTCTACGCCGGGAACATCGGTGACGCCAACCTCGATCCGGGCGCGAAAGGCTGCGCCTCTCAATGGGGGCAGAAGCTGCTTTAGATCTTGCAGGTCTGCTGGGCAGAGGCCGCGGCTCTTGTTGACGATGGCGCCTACCTTGTCTTTGGCGACGGGGGTGGCCTTGATGTGCACCACGTCGGCGCCCATGGTTTCGATGGACGCGAGGATCTCGCGTTGGGCACCTTCGCCAATGGCGAGCATTGCGACCACTGAGGCGACGCCAAAGACGATGCCCAGGAGCGTGAGGAAGGTGCGCAGGGGGTTGGACCGAAACTGCACCAAGCTTTGCACCAACGCACGCCGGAGGCTCAAGGTCGCTCGGGTTAGCTTATGCTCTCGGCCTGTCATGGCGCAGATCCTTTGAACGGTTTATCATTTTCGTCGAGGTCATCCAGGAGCCGGACTCGCACCTCGTGGCCAGCGGCCAGCTTGGTGCCCTTGGCCAGATCTGCCACCACCACGAAGGCCTTGACGCGCGCGTTGGGCAGGTCGTTGTCTCGCAGCAAGAACCCCAGCTCCTGAGGGAAGCGCTCGATGTGTGTGACCTTGCCGGGGTATTTGGCGGTGGAGTGGCCCATCACGATGACCCCCTGGTCGAGGTGCACCTCGTGCAGCCGGTGCTCGGGGATGAAGCACCGTACAGCCAGACGTTCGTCCTTCGCCAAGAGGATCACCGGCTGGCCCGTAGGCATGCCGTCTCCCTTTTTTAGTTTGCGTCGCCGACGGCGGTAGTAGGCATGGCGTACCACACCCGCGTGGGGCGCTCGCAGCGAGTAGCGCTCCTTCTGGCGCTCGTAGCGGCCGATGTTCTTACGTTCCCGTGTCACGCGCTGCAACTGGTAGGCGCGCTCCGCCTGCAGCGTCTTGCGTTGCGCTGTGCCACGCGCGGTGATGGCCTCCACCTCGAAGAGGGCGCGCTTTTCTGCGATGCGATAGAGCAAGAGCTGTCGTTGGCTGATCACCGCCTCTTTCAAGGTGTCAAGCCGAGCGGTGCTCACGTCTAGCAGCCTCCTGTGGCGTTGCGAGAGCAGCTCGCTCAGTGCTTTGTCTTGGGTGATGGCGCTCTTTTTCTGGTCGGCCTCGGCACGGCGGATGCGGTCTTTGATTCGATCGAGCGCGCGGCTGTGGCGAAAGTTGAAGCGCGCGACGACCTCTCCCCTTTTCACGTGCTTGCCTTCTTCGGCCAGCATCGTGAGCTTGGTGTGACCGGAGCTCGAGTGCCATCCCGCCAGCTTGAAGACGTTGGGTGGGGCCCGCAGCTCTGTGAACTCTCGCGCCACCACGAAGCCCAGGAGCAATCTCTCTTCGGTGGATGTCTGGAGGATGTGTTTTTGCCCCAATTCATCTGCGAGCTGGGCGTCTCTCCGTGAGGCAGCTCCTTGGCAGGAGCAGAGGGCGGTTACCAGCGCTATGACGCTGACGTTTGCGCTGCATCGGCTCAACTTTGGATCCTGCCGTCTGCGATGTGTACGACCCGTTGGGTGTGCTCGGCGATGGTTGGATCGTGGGTGACCACGACCAAGGTGACGTTGGTTTCCTGGTGGAGTTCACTCATCAGCCAAGATCAACAAGGGGTCGTTGGAGAGTGAACGGGCGATGGCGACTCGCTGGCGCTCTCCACCCGAGAGCTGATTGGGGCGATGCTCCAGGCGGTGGCCCAGCCCGACGCGTTGCAGCAAGGCTCCAGCCTTCTCCTGTCGCAGGGTGGGGGCCATTCCTTGATACTCCATGGGGAGCTCGACGTTCTGCAGCACCGTGAGGTTCTTCAGCAGATGGAAGGATTGAAAGACGAAGCCCACGGCGCGGCCACGCAGATCCGAGAGCTCATCATCGTCGAGGCGCTCAACTTCGCGCCCTTGAAAAAGGTAGGACCCTGCGCTGGGCTGGTCGATACAGCCGAGGAGGTTCATCAACGTTGATTTTCCAGATCCGGAGCGCCCCATGATCGCCACGAATTCGCCGCGCTCGATGCTCAGGTTGACGCCCTGCAACACCTGCACCTCTACCTCGCCGAGCTGGTAGTTCTTCTTGATGTTCGTTAGCTCGATCAACGCTTGGGCTGCTGTGGGACTCTTGTTTAGCATCTCAGCGTTCGATCTTGATGCCGTGGGCGCTGTGCAGCGCACCAGAGAGAGCCAGCAGGCGGCTGCGGCTGGTGCGCTGTTCACGCTGCACACGCCACACGCCGAGGGCCGCTTGGTCCAGGTCTCGTTGGAAGCGCACAATGCTATCGAGGGTGGATGTGCCGTTCTTGTATTTCTTCACCTCCGCGTTGAGCTTGAGTCGCGAGAGGGCCATGCGCCGCTTGGCCAGCACCAGCCTGCGCGCTTCATAGCCCATCTGTTTGAGCAGCCGTGCCACCTCGTGGCGCACCTCCACCTCACGCTCTTTCAGCTTCAGGAGCTGCTTTTCGGCTGCCAGCTCGGCCTGGCTCACCTTGGCGCGGGCGGCGCGGAAAGAAAGCGGCAACGAGAGCAAGAGCCCCACGGAGGCCTCGGGCCGCTTGGCTCTCACCAGCTGCGAGAGGTGCTCGGCGTATTCGCTGTCCAGCCCGTTGAGCTTCAGGCTTCCCACGAGGTCGAGGCTGGGCAGGGCCTGGTTCTCTTCAAAACGCAGGATGACGTGTTCTTTAGAGAGCCGTAGTTGCTCAGCGGCGAGAGAAGGGCTGCCCTGGAGGCCCCGTTTGATCATCTCTTTGTCAGGCAGCTTGGGGTCGAGGCCAGAGAGCGTGTCTTTGGTCGCCAGTGGGGAGTTGGCGTTGACCTGCAGCAACTGTGTGAGGGCGCGGCGGGCGAGTTCTTGATTTTGCTGGGCCTTTACCAGCTCCTGTTGGAAAAAAACGAGGTTCTCTTCAACGACGTAGATCTCGATTTTTGCGATGATGCCGCGCCGGATATTCTCTTGGGTATCTTCGAATTGTTTCTTTGCTCGGTCCTGGGCGCGCTCTTTGGCGGCCACTTCGGACTGCGAAAAGGCAAGCGTCCAATAGGCGCGCTCCACCTGTTCCAGGAGTGTGTTGAGTTGTTCGCGAAAGAGTTGGCGCTGGATCTCCCCGTCCAGCTTGGCCTCGGCGAGGGCGCTCGCCGCTCCACGTCTGCCCGCCCCTTTGAGCAAGGGTTGGGTCACAGAGAGCGAGATGTTGGAGCTATGGTTGGAGGTGTTGATGGCCTGAGACTGCTGAGTTTCTCCCCGCAGTCGTTGATCCACTGAGGCCCCAAGAGCGACCTTGGTGCCCACAGGTGCTGTCCAGCTCAGGGTTGCGCCATATTGCAGACGCTGATCTCGCGGCAGCGTCGTGTCATAAGGCGCGCTGTTGTCATAGGTTGTGTCCATGGTCAGCCGTGGCAAGAAGGTCGCCAGCGCGCTCTCGTAGTTCAGAGCCTTGCGTCGCCGTTCCAGCGCATCCTGCATGAGGCCCAGGTTTCGTTTGGCAGCCAGTTGCATCGCCTCTCTGAGAGATAACGCCTGGTTGAGCGTCAAGGACGAAGGAGGGGCGGAGTGGGCATGTTTTGGCCTGGCATTGGCTGACCAGCCTGTCCAGCCGACCGAGAAGAGCAGCAGGAAGAGTGAAGGGCGGGCCAGCTTCGTCATGGTGCAAGTCATCGTTCGCAAGGGGGTGATTGTCAATCAAGGTAAGTGTTATACGCTCGTGTGAGGTAGATATGACCTCTTGGGAGGGAAGCATGGACGCGTTTTCCATTGCAGAGCTTGCAGAGGAGATCTCTGGCGAGATCTACGATACTCTTGCGGCGTTTTTCGTGGAGAGCCCGGCGCTGCAGCGGCTCTTTGCCAAACTCGCTGAGGAGGAGCGCGAACACGCCCAACGTGTGCGTGATCTAGCAGGCCTTTGGCGTGAGAGTGGGAAACCTTGGACGCCAGCTTTGGATGTCGAGCGCATGGTTTTCCTGGTGGACCGGGCACGAGTGTTCCGCGATTCGCTGGGCCAAGCAGAGGTCATCGAGCCCACCAACGCCATCAGGCTGGCGGCTTCCATGGAACAGGATTTTAACGCAGCTCACGCTGAGGCCATGGCCAAGGAGCAGAACCCAGAGATGAAAGCGCTCTTCGAACAGCTCGCCGAGGGGGATGATGGGCATAGCGAGCTCCTGCTCCAGCTGGCAAATATGGATGTGGAGACCAGGGTGACGCCCCGTGAGGAGCAGCCGTTGGATGAGAGGACCCAGCGACTCCAGAGATGGCTCAAGGGGGCTGAGGAGCAGCTTCGCTCGCAAGCGACTGAGACCGTGGTGGAGTCGAGGCGGGGCACGAAGGGCGAGGAGGCAACACGCTACAAGCCCTAAAAGGGCCGCTTAACTCCGCGATCGCGATGACCTGTGGCGTGATCTTCGCGGCGGTGCCAGGCGATAGTTTTGGCACCCATTCCACCCAAAGCGCTGTGGCACTCGGTGAGCATGCGGCGCAATCCGGGGCTGTCTTCCACGGCGCCCCGTGTTGCGCGCATGGGGTCGACATAGAGCAGCCAAGGTGCGGCATCATCCCCAAGATGGCCAATACGAACGATGAAGCCCTGTTTTTCAGCGCCAGCCTCGAGCTTCCAGCCATAGTTCTCTGGCTCCACCGCGTTAACATCCAGCCCTGTCTTCTTGAGTTGGCCATGGAGCTTGCCAGCGATGGTTTGACCCGCCCGGGCCGAGTCCTCGCTGTCCATGTCGAAGCCGTCAAAGGTGGCGTGGGTGCGGACGCCATGGGGATCTTCGCGCTCTCGGATCCGTCGCCCAAAGACGAGGTAGAAGATGCCGAGGATCCCGCCCATCAGGATCAGGGGCAATATGACGACACGGATGACTTCTCGCATGGGATCCTCGAGTTTCGGGTAGCTGCGTAAAGGTGACGTGTGTCGACCAGGCCGCAGTATTGCGATCTCCCTCCGGGTGTGCAACGTGCTATTTTCCCGCGCCATTTTTGGGCCCCCCAGCGTAAAGCGTTATGCTCTTGAGCAGCAAAGCCATGTCAATAAAGCGAACACTCCTGATGGTTCCTTCCGCGTTGTTTCTCGCTTGTTTACAAGTTGGAACGAGCGCAGCGCAGCCCTTTGCGGTGGGTGAGGGGGCAGCTGGCTGGTCAGGTGACGTCACCCCAACGCCCACACAAACCCTTCACACCTATGCCCGCTATCGCAGCCGCTGGTACGCAGGTGTTGGCTTGGGCGCGGGCATGGGGGCTGTGGAGGACCGGCGGGGCTTCGACCAGTCGACGCGCTTCGGGCCTGCTCTGAGCTTGCGCGCGGGGGTTGTCTTGCGGCCCTGGCTTCTTTTGGGCGTTGAGGGCTCGCATTGGGGGGCCCCGGATCAGCATGGATGGCTGCAGGTCTATCACGCCGATCTCGTCGCTTCGCTCTTCCTGCTCGAGGACCTTGGTTTCTACCTCAAGGTGGGTGTAGGGGGGGGGGTGGCGCTCCTAGAGGCTGAAGATGGCGCAAGTCAGCGCGCTGATGGTGGGGTCGACGTTAAGATTGGTCTCGGCTATGAACTCCAGGTGGGGCGGCGTATCACGTCGGGTCTCGACTTGACCTTCGCCCACACGAGTTACTCGGGAGGCTCCGTGGACCATCTTTGTTTGCGTTTGACCCTAGGCTGGTATTGATGAGTAGAGCGCTGATTTGGATCGATGAAGAGAGCCGCGCTGCCGCGGCGGGATGCTCCTATCTTGGCTTGACGGTGGTGGAGCGGCTCCTGAGAAACCTCCGGGCCCGTGGCGTTGAGGAGGCCGTGATCGGCGGCCAGCAGACCGTCTCTCTCCCGCGCGATCTTGAGGGGTTTGCACGCTACGAGGGTGCAGGCTTGTCCGAGCTTCTCGGCGGCCTGAGCAGCAAAGGAGAGCCGGTCCTTGTCTTGGCTGGCGATGTGGTTTGCCATCCACAGCTTATGGCACGCTTGCTCGAGCGTCTTGAGGCGGGTGAGCCCTTTGTCGTTGCCGCCGAGGACGAGGGGTACCCCATCGTGGTCGCGACCTCTGAGGCATGGCGGGACATCACCAGCGCTGAGCACGCGCCTGAGAGCCTCGCTGAGCTGATGGTTCACTTTCGTGACGCACCCCGCGAGGAGCTGGTGAGCCAGTATAGCGCTGAGGAGCATGGGGCTCTTTTTTCCGTGCCCATGGCTGGGGATGGGCCGATCCGCGCACGCAAGCTGCTCCTCAAGCTCAATTGGCGGCCCCATGACGGAATAGTCGCTGGGGCTATCAACAAGCACATCTCTGTGCCCATATCTGCCGCGATTGTGGGCACAGGCATCACGCCCAATGGACTCACCGCCGCGGCTTTTGTCATCGCCCTCGTGGGGATCTATCTGACCTCCCTTGGGACCTATACGATGTTCTTGCTGGGTGCCGCGCTGGTGCAGGTGCAGTCAATCCTGGATGGATGTGACGGTGAGATCGCCCGCTTGCGCTACCTCAGCTCGCGTTTCGGGGCTTGGTTCGATACCGTCGTGGATGACGTCATCGGCGTGCTCTGGGTGGTGGCGGCGAGTGTGGGCAGTTACCACATGACGGGTGAGAGCGCCTGGCTCTGGGTGGCGGCGATTGGTGGCGGTGTCTACTTCCTCTCCTTGGCGTTTGTCTACACCACGCTGATCATCGCCCGTGCAGAGGGGCACCAGGATTTTGTTTGGTTCTTCGAGGTGGGCAGCGTGCCGAAGCAGGACGCCCCCGACCGCCGCAAGATCTCCACCTGGCTCAAATATGCCATGCGCCGCGACTTCTACGTGCTGTTCTTCTTCTTGCTCTCCATCGTGGGTTTGCTGCCTGTGGTCGCTGGGCTCTCTGCCACGGCTGCTTTGGGCTGGTTTTCCGTGACCGTGGTGCAGGCGGCCAAGTGTGGGCTCTCTGTTAACTGTGGATCGCGGTCGGGCTGATTCAGCTCTACGTGCGCTGGCTTCGCAACGCCGCCTCAGCGCGCTCGCGTTCGTGGGGCTCGTCCACTTCGTGCCAGCCGTGGCCGCTGATGTCGGCGATGGCGGGGCGCTGCTCGCTCTCTGCGAGGTGCACCAACACGCGCTCTACGGGGTTATCGTCGCCCTTGGTGGCCCGAAAGTCCCCCACGGCCCGATCGTAGTCGCCACGTCGGGCGTCGGGGATCCAGGTCATGCCCACATAACCTGCGTCCCATTCTTCGAGGGTCTTGGCCATGCTCACCACACGTCGGCCTTGGAGCTTTACCTTCATGTCGTCGGCGCAGAGCTCGCGATCGAAATCACAAAAGGCTGTGATGTCACTCGCATCGCGCGCCGTGTTTTCGACGATCTGCGCCACCTGGCGTGGATAGATATGATCGCAGTTCATCAACAAGAAGCCCTGATCGTCCTGCAGGGCGGTCATGCCAGCCACCAGCGAGAGCAGGTTTCCCGCGTGGAGGTTCGTGTTTTCCACGAGCACGGCCTCGCTATCGAGGGCGCGCACCACCGGCTCAAGCTGTTCATAATAAAAACCGCCCACGACGATCACGCGACCCCCACCCGCTTGGCGGGCGAAACGCAAGGAGTGCTGCACTAGGGGCTCTTCAGCGACCTCGATGAGGGCCTTGGGAATGTCGGCTGTCAGGCTACCCAAACGGCGGCCGCGACCAGCGGCCATGATGATGATTTGCATCTCAACCTCGGTTCTTTTATGGGCCCCAGATCAGGGCTGGAAGGTGCGCGATACTCTCCACGGTATGCACGCCCTCAAAGCGCTCTTCGAAGGCATCCTGGTTGAAGGTCCCGATGACACCGACGAAGCGTTGTCCGCAGCGCTCCGCCAGTTCTCCGTCTTTGAGGGAGTCTCCGCAGAAGAGAATATCCTCGGGCTCGACACTGAATTCACGTACCACGCGCTCCACATGGGGTTCGCCTTTGGCGACGCCATCGCCAAAGCCGAGGGCGAGGTCGAAATCTACTGGCGCGCGAGCCGCGAGCTCGTCAACGAAATGTTGTGCGGAGTTGGAGCTGATGATCACGGGCACCCCACGCGCCTGTAGTTCGCGGAGCGCCGCGGCGACTTCAAGGGGGAACTCCGCGTGCAGGCAGATCTCCGTCTTGTCTCGTTCGTAGGTCGCCGCCACCGGGTCATTGCGCTTGTCTCCAGGGAAGATCACCTCGAGCTGCTGACGAAGAGGGATGCCTGACGTCTGCAGATAACGCTCACGGGCCAGGGCCCATGTGACCTTCGTCTCAGCGCCGCCAGAGTCGAAGACCTCGTAGTTTTCCTCTATGAGCGTTGCCGCCAGGTTGGCAAAATGACCCATGGTGTCGATAAGCGTCCCATCGAGGTCGAACATCGCCAACTTCGGGATCCAGCCCAAGGTCACCTTGGATAGTGGTGCAGCGTTGCTTCCGGGCACGATGGCGCTCCTTTTCCGCGAGCAGGCGTCAGCGGCCACCCACTCCGAGGTTTGCTTATGTATGGCACAGACCTGTCGGTGGCAACTGCGATTCCCATCACGTTTACCGGGCTTTTGCCAAGATTGTCGAAGGCTGGGGAATGAGATGGGACGAGCCCGGGTTGCGCTTCGGTTGGTTCCGGGATTGAGCCCAGACCACATTGAGCCCAGACCACCCTTGAAGCGACGAGCGATTTTTGCTTATGTCCCGCTCATTCGTGGCCCATGAGGAGTGATTAATGATCGCGGCAGATTCACTGACCAAGAATTATGGCCCTGTAAGGGCCCTCGGCGGGGTGAGCTTCGAAATCTCCGCCAATGAGGTGGTGGGGCTCTTGGGGCCCAACGGCGCTGGGAAGACGACCTTGATGAAGGTGCTCACGGGCTACCTGCATCCTTCGGGTGGCACCGCCACCATCGATGGCATTGAGGTGGTGGAAGATCCCCTGACGATACAATCGAAAATCGGCTATCTTCCGGAAAATGCACCCGTTTACATGGATATGCTGGTGCAGGAATACCTGATGATGATCGCCGAGCTTCGCGAGCTGGAGCCTGCAAAGCGTGTGGCGTTCATCTCGGAGGCGGTGGAACGCACCGGGCTCACAAAACACCTGGTGCGGCCCATCGGGGAGCTATCCAAGGGCTACCGTCAGCGAGTTGGGCTGGCGCAGGCGATCCTGCATCAACCCAAGGTGCTGATCCTCGATGAGCCCACCAGTGGGCTCGACCCCAATCAAATCGTCGAAATTCGTGCGCTGATCCGCGAGTTGGCGAAGACCGCCACCGTGTTGCTGTCGACGCATATCCTGCCCGAAGTTGAGCTCACCTGCGAGCGGGTGTTGATCATCAGCGAAGGGGAGGTGGGAGCTGACGCGCGCCTCGAGGACCTCAAAGTGTCCGATGCGGCGATCGTCGCGGTGGATGCCAAAGATGGCGTGGAGCAGGCGCTCTCAGCGATTGAGGGTGTGTCTGGCGTGGAGCTGCTAGATAAGACGCATCACCCCGACGTGAGCAGTCTGCCCAAGGGTTTTTCTGCCTACCGGGTGCAAGGAGGGGGGGAGAGTATCTGCCCCGAGATTCACCAAGTCGTGAACGACAAAGGCTGGAAGTTGGCTGAACTTCGCCGCGACACACGCAACCTCGAAGCTGTATTTCGCGCGGTGGCCAAGGGGAGGGCAGCATGAACCAGATGATGGCTATCGTTCGCAAAGAACTTGCCAGCTATTTTCGCTCGCCTGTGGCGCTGATTTTCATTGGCACCTATCTCTTGGCAGCGGTCTTTACGTTCTTTTTTGGCGAGACGTCGGTCTTTTTGCGCAACGTCGCTGACGCGCGGGCGCTCTTTTCCTGGCAGCCGCTCTTGCTGGCCTTCCTCGCCGCGGCGATCTCCATGCGTGCTTGGAGTGATGAGCAGCGCATGGGCACCCTCGAGCTGCTGCTGACGCTCTCGGTGCCTACGCCACGGCTGGTGGTGGGGAAGTTTCTCGCCGCCATGGCCCTGGTGGCCATCGCCCTGGCGATGACGATCTCCATGCCCATCACCATCTCCATGTTGGGCGATCTCGATTGGGGCCCAGTGATCGGGGGCTACCTGGGCACCTTGCTGATGGCAGGCACCTACCTCGCCATGGGCTTCGCCATCTCAGCGGCGACCTCCAACGCGGTGGTCGCCTTGATGCTCGCTGCACTGGCGAACTTCCTGCTCTGGGGCGTGGGGAACCCTTGGTTTGTCGGGCTCTTCGGCCACGAGATGGCCGACGTCCTGCGCGGCATTGGCACAGGGAGTCGCCTGGAGAGTATCGCCCGAGGGGTGCTCGACCTGCGCGACCTTGCTTATTACCTCAGCCTCATCGTGGGGCTGCTCGCCTTGAACGTTGTTTTGCTTGAAGCCAAACGTTGGAGCGATGGCGCGAGCACACGCCTCAAGCGCTCGACTTTGGCGTTCACCGTGGTGTTGGTGGCGGCCAACCTCCTCGCGCTCAATGTCAACATCGCGCCCGTGCGTGGCGCGCGCATCGATATGACCTCGCGCAACGAATACTCCGTCTCGCCTACCACGGAGAAGCTGCTGACCCACCTCGAGGCGCCACTGCTGATTCGGGGGTATTTTTCGGAGAAGACCCATCCCTTGCTGGCGCCGCTGGTGCCTCGCATTCGCGACCTGATCGAAGAGTATGGCGCTATCGGTGGTGATCGCTTGCGCGCTGAGTTTATCGATCCACGCAAAAACCCAGCGCTAGAGAAGGAAGCCAACGAGGACTTTGGCATCAAGAGCTTCCCCTTCCAGTTTGCTGATCGACGCCAGGCCACGGTGGTCAACTCGTACTTTCATCTCCTGATCAAATATGGCGACAAGCACGAGGTGCTGACCTTCGAAGACCTCATCGAGGTCAAAGTCGCGGGCATGGGCAAGGTTGACGTGAAGCTGCGCAACCTCGAGTACGACTTAACGCGCACCATCAAAAAAGCGGTGTTTGGTTTCCAGCCCCTCGACGAGCTCTTCGCGCGAGTGGCGGGCAAGGTGAAGATCAAGGCCTTCGTCACGCCCAAGAGCATGCCCGAGAACTTCAAGCAGATCCCCGAGCGCCTGGCAAAGGTTGCCAAGGAGCTCGCCCAACGCTCTGGCGGCAAGGTTGTTTTCGAGCAGATTGACCCCAGCGGAGACGACAAAGAGGCGCTGCGGCGTGAACTCTTCAACAAGCATGGTTTTCGCCCCTTGGCAGCCTCGCTCTTTTCTCAGGAGACATTTTACCTCTATGCCCTGGTGGAGGTGGGTGAGCGTTCTGAGCGGTTGATGCCCGCCCCCGAGATGTCCGAGACCGATCTGAAGAACGAGATCGAGGCTGGACTCAAGCGTTTGGTGCCAGGCTTCCTCAAGACCGTGGCGATCCTCAGCGCCGAACCCAAGCGGCCCCCGCAGAACCCGATGATGAGGCGGCGCCCACCGCCAACCCAGGACAAGCACCGGATGCTGCGGGCCAAGTTGGGTGAAAACTACCAGGTGCGCTCGGTGCAGCTCAAAGACGGGCGCGTGCCCGGCGACGTGGACGTGCTCTTCGTGGTGGCGCCAGACGCCTTGGATGATAAGCAGCGTTTCGCCGTGGACCAATATCTCATGCGCGGCGGGGCTGTGATCGTGGCTCAAGGCGCCTTCGCCATGGAGGCGTCCAGGCAGGGCATCTCGGTCAAGCGTCAGGAGACGAAGCTGGAGCAAGTGCTCTCGGCCTGGGGTATCGGCCTCAAGAATACGCTCGTGCTCGATCCACAGAACGAGGCGTTTCCTATCCCCGTGGAGCGTGATGTGATGGGCATGCGCATGCGAGAGATTCAGCTCTTGCCCTATCCCTATTGGATCGATGTGCGCAGCGATGGCATGGCCGAGGGCGAACTCACGGTCTCCAGCTTGCCGTCCCTCACGCTGCAGTGGGCTTCACCCCTCGAGGTGAAAAAGCAGAAGGACGTCAAGACCACCGTGCTCCTGCGCTCCTCTGATGCCTCGTGGCGCAGCGACGACACCAACGTACAACCGGACTTCAAAAAGCACCCCAAGCTTGGCTTTGGGGCCGGAAAGGACGCCAAACGCGGTTCCTCGCCCTTAGCGGTGATGGCCACAGGGCACTTCAAGAGCGCCTTTGCGGGCAAGGCGTCGCCGCTTTTCGGCGGGGGCAAGGCAGAGCAGGGTGGCAAAACACCTGACGCTGAAAAGCGCGCAGGCCGCACCTTGGAGCGCTCGGTGAAGGGCGCTCGCCTGGCGGTGGTGGGAAGCTCAGAGTTTCTCAATGACGAAGTGCTCGGTCTCTCGCGGCAGACCAACGCCGAGCGATATATCAACAACCTGCGTTTCGCGCAGAACCTCGTGGATTGGGCTGTCGCTGATACGGACCTGCTCTCGATCCGGGCTCGTGGCACCTACGCGCGGACCTTGCGGCCCCTCGAGGAGTCGCAACAGATCAAATGGGAGGTCGGCAATTACGGTTTCGTCCTGCTGGCCCTCGCCGGTTTGATCGCCTTCATAACCATTCGTCGTCGTTCGGTGCGCCCGCTGGTGCTGCAGAGCAAAGAGGAGGACGCCTGATGAGCAAGCTCAACCGACTGTTGCTGCTCTTGTTGGTGGTGCAAGTGGGCGTGCTTATCGCCGCGCGCTTGATGCCTCAGGAACGTAAACAGATAACCAACAAGCCCGCCCTGGCTTTCGAGGCTGGCAAGGTGAAACAGATGGAGGTTGTGGATGGAACCTCCGACAAGAAGGAGCGCGTAACCCTCGTCCGCGCAGGAAAGAAGTGGGTCGTCGCCTCAGCTGGGAATTACCCCGTGGATGGCGATAAGGTTGGCGACCTCCTCGGCAAGCTAGCAGCCCTCAAAGCTGGCGAGCCCGTGGCCACCAAGGCAGCGCATCATCGGGCGCTGGAGGTGCACAAGGAGCGCTTCCAACGCAAGGTGACCCTCGAACTCGAGGGCGGAAAAAAGCTGGCGTTCTACCTGGGGAGCAGCCCGGGGCTAAAAAAGGTGCACTTGCGCCTCGACGGCACCGAAGCGGTGCTGGCAGCCCAACCCTTGTCTGCCTGGGATGTGGGCGGCACGCCGAGCAGCTGGATCGACACCAAGTACTTCAGCGTCGATCGTGAGCGTATCGCCTCTTTCACGCTCAAGAACGAAAAGGGTGAGCTCGTCATCAAGCGTGATGCTGGCAAGTGGGTCGTCGCTCAAGGCGAGCCGCTGAAGCTGGACCAAACCCAGGTGGACTCGTTGGTGAGCACCTTCAGCAGCCTTTTCATGCGAGTACCTGTGGGCAAGACGGTTGAGGCCAAGTATGGCCTGGAGCCCGCGTCTGCCGTGTTGACGGTTGTCACACGCAAGGCCGAAGACAAGAAGGCTGCACCGACCTCTCAGCCTACATCACAGCCGACCTCTCAGCCGACGACCCTGATCACCCAGCGTCTGCGTTTGGGAGCCAAGGTCAAGGGCGGCCGTTACGCCAAGAGCGACGCCTCACGTTTTGTGGTGGAGGTGGACAGCTCGAGCGCCAAGGAGCTGGCGGAGAAGAGCCTCGCTGACTTGAAGGAAAAAGAAGGGGGCGCCAAGCCCGCTCCAGGAGGTATGCCGCCCATGGGTATGCCATCGGGCATGCCTCCAGGCATGCCACCCATGGGCATGCCCGGTCGCTGACGCTGATGTTCCTGCTGACCTGAGTTTGAGACAATCCAGTCTCCGCAGACCCCTAACCACCTCCATGTTGTCCGGACAACAAACACTTTTGTTGTCAGTCGATGTCTCCGCGCCAGCGGCATTACTACATAGTTATGCGGGCTTACCTCTGACAATCTGCTGGCACGAAAGATGCTTTTGGGCTGACGAGTAGCGGGCGGTGAGCGTCGGATGACAGTTGTCCGGCAAACTCGCCCTATCCCTTTGCCGGAGAGAATGGTCATGCGAAGTAGTCGATTGTTTCAGACCCTAAGCGCGCTCGTTGCCATCTTAGGATTCAGCGCCTGTGGCGGCGTCATTGAAGGTGGCAACGTCATCAAGGGGGATGGTGTCGTCGAAAGTAGCGATGCCGAAGAGAGCCAAACCCGCGGAACCCTAACATCCAAAGGCTACGGAGACTCACTGCGCATTGCCACCTTCAATACGGCGCTTGTTTCGCCGGTCTTTCAAAAGCAGGTAATGGATGGGTCTGATGCCGAGGAGAAGGTCCAGAAGGTCGCAAATGCCATCCTCGCAAGCGATCTTGACGTTGTGGTGCTCAACGAGGTCTTCTCAGAAAACGCCCGCGATAGGTTAGTCGCGGCTCTGAAAAGTCGTTACCCCTATTACGTGGACAAGCTCGGGTCGAAGCTCTTCAACCCTGGTTTTTCGTCTTGCTATTGGTCGATGACCAAGCCTGAAGACAGTGGCCTGATGCTCTTTTCGAAGTACAGCCTCGAGAAAATCAACATCAGTACCTGGAGAAAATCCAAAGTCGCCTTCGAGGCATTCGGCGATTGCAGTGGAGTTGATTGCTGTGCGAATAAGGGCGTCGGTCTGGTGATGGTCAGGACGCCCTCAGCCCGATTGCATACCATCGCTTTTACGCACCTCCAAGATGGTGACCACAAAGTACGTCGCAGGCAGATGGACACCATCTCTCGCTTCGTACAACGCATGCTCTGGTTGAATGGCCGCACCTTCGCGCGGAATGAAGTCTATCTGCTCGGTGATCTCAACATACAGGGTCAGAACCTGCGAGATGACAAGCCGATGTTTTGGAAGGCGCCAAGCAGCGAGTGGCGCAACTACTTCTGGACACCCTCAAGTGACTACTTCAGTCCTGGTTATGACACCTGGGCTTGGACCACCTCTGCTGATGATCTGGGCTACACCTCCCCCGGTGGTGGCGCGCGTCTCGACTACATCGTGCATGATCGCTTTGGAATGCCGCAAGATGGTCTTTGCGTGCAGCACCTGACCCTGGCATTCAATGGCCAAACAAATAGTGATCACATCGCTGTCGCTGCAGATGTCAACCGTCCTGCTCCACAGTGCAACCCTCGCGTTGCTCGACGCCCCCAAGCAGAGCCAGGGCTACAAAACGGCAACTGGAACAATAAATATTATCTCGGAGACATTGCCTACCCCGGAAGCATGCAGTGGTTTCGTTTCGATGAGCGCGGCACCTACACCTTCACGATGCCTGCGCTCAGCGTTGATAAGGGTGTTCAACTGCGCGTCTACCAGAGCACGGACCTGACGCAGCCTTTGGTTATCTATGACAAAGAGACCAAGGAGGTGCCCTGTCCAGGCAACCATGAGGGCACAGGAAAGAAATGCTACGCCATGAAATACCACATGCCAGAGCCTCCCTATTATGTTCGGATCAACAACATGGAGCGAAGCCGGACGGGCGACTATTTGATGTATGTGCATAGGCACAGC
>JAFCZD010000474.1 GCA_019314525.1 Deltaproteobacteria bacterium | reverse complement strand
CCTCAAAGCAAACTACCGCTGGATCATCAGATGTACAGCATACTGAAAGTACATTCATCCACTCCGCAGGAATCACCAACTCGTGATGTGCCTTCGACGCGGGTCATACTTCATGGAGTGTTCTTCAGCACGCCACCCGCCATGCGCGTCATAACAAGGGCACCCACCGAGCGCGCGACGAGATCCACGAGTTTCGGTGAGAGGTTGGCTTTGACGCTCACCTGACGATCGTCGCGCGAGACGCTGATCACCAGCGGGGCCGGGTCTTTGCCCCCACGGGGCAGCAGTTTGGCGATCAACTGCAGATCTTCTGCGGTGGCTTTCTTTCCCATCAACGCGCGCAGGGGCGTCCAATGTTCAACCATCGCCGCCACGTCGAGGTAACCGAAGCCCATCTGGCGAGTCGAGCCCACCATGGCTTGTACCCGCTTGGAGATAGCCGTTTGCTGGCGGCTCTTCACCTGAGTAGCCAGCACCTGTAGCGCCTTCTTGGAGTCTTTGGCTATAGCGATGACGAAGAGACCCTTGCCGCCTTTCTGAGGCAACACGGCGAGGCCAGCGGTCGCTTTTTTTCCAAAGAGCTTGGTGAAAGCCCCCTTGGCCTCGGCGAGAGCGCTGCCTTTCTTTGCCTTTGGCCAGCGTACGCGGAGCTCATAGAGGTCTCCTTTGGCGCCATCGAGCTTCACCCGGCCAACATGGTAGCGAGCACTGATTCTAAGCCCCTTGAGCGCCTTTTTCAGCGCTGCATCTTGGCTCCCAACATTCTCGCGGATCAGCAGCGGGAGCAGCTTGCTACTGAACTTGGCGAAGGACTTGAAGAGCCCCTGCGACATGTTACGGCCCGCCTCTTCGCTCTTGAGCTCCTCGAAGAAGTAGAGGGCAATCTGCTGCTGGGCGCTCCCAGCGCCCCCGCCAAAAAACCCTCCACCCTTCCGGCCTGTAGAGAGCGCATAATAAGCTTTGGATTGGGTCATCAGCTTGTCAAGGCCTTTGAACCAGCGTGGCAGCTTGCCACCTTTGATCAGCGACCTGAACCATTCCATCATCTGCTTGACCTCGCCCCGTTTATCCTCATGAGCAAACCCAGCCACAATGGGGCGCCCTGGCAAGAACTGGGCTCCCCACACAGGCCCATGGGGCAGCGTCTTGAGCCAGCCCTCAAGCTTCTGTCCGGCAAGCGCCGTGGCCTGGCCCAGCACTTGGAATCCTCCTCGAGGGTGTTTGAGAGAGAGCACCAGCGTGTCCGTGTCGCGAACCAGGTTCAGCTTTGCCAGCATGCGCTTGGTTTGGGGGGTCACGCCTGTCTTGTTGTTTCCTGCGGCCTGCAGAAGCCCCAGGCCCATATCGACCATCGGCTGATAGCGCTTGTACGCGTGAGCGATCTTCAGCTCGACACGGATCGCTTCACGCTTGGCCTGGGTGAAGGCCTGACCAAGCCCATGCATGGCGTGGGGCAGAAGCTCCTGAGACGAGCTGCTGAAGAGTCGCTTGCCTACCACCATGAAGAGTCGCTGGTGGTTTCCCCTCACCACTCGGTAGTGGTTGGGCCCTAGCTCTTCGAGCTCGGAGAACTTGCGCTGCAGGGCGCCCTCGAGCTGGAGCAGGTCTTTGATGGCCACTGAGGTCACCAACTGTTGCTCCCAGCGTGGCATGCCCTCGACCTCTTCAGGGGCGATGAGGATCATACCCAGAGGGCGCGCGAAGTCGATCTGATCGGCCATGCCAGCCATGCCAACGACAGGTGCGATCTTCAGCTGGGCCATGGCGGGAGTGAGCACGGGCTGCAGTATCGCAGGGAGCTGGGGTTTGATCTTGCTGAGTACGAGCTGAGTGCTCGTTACCGAGTGGGTCCAGACCGCGCTGGCCAACACTCGGGAGGGATCCGCCGCGCTAAGCGGCTTAGCCGGAGCTGGCTTTGGTGTTTTGGACGCATCAGCCTGGTGCTTGGCTGGCTCTGTCTTGACGATGGTCGCTTTGGGTGCAGTGGGAGAGGCCTTTGGAGCGGTAGCGCAGCCACCAAGCCCAAAAAAGGAGACGGCCAGGAGCGTCGTGAGGGCCCAACGAGCGGGCAGGTGTCGTATGCTGGTGAAGGAGAAACGATAGTTTTTGGTCATGGAGTGTTGGTATCATGTTAGCCGCTTGGGCTCCACTTCACGGGCCGTGCTAAACTTCGAGTAGCCTCCAACAGCTCAAAGGTCATTCATGAGAGCCAAGCGCGTGTCTTCAGTCTCCTTACATGCCCTCGCGGCCCTTTGTCTCATACTCTCGAGTTGCCCTGGGGAGGCACCCACGGCGCTCATCTATGACGGCTCCATGCACGCGCCAGACGGCGACGGCAAACAAAACTGCATCTTGGGGACCTACCGCAAGTGCACCACCGTTTACGCAGGGATCTGTGCAGAAGGTGAGCAGAGCTGCCTCACCTCCAGCTCATGGAGCCCCTGTGAGCCCCAAACCCTGCCGGCGTCGCAGCCAGAGCGCTGCACCAATGACGTCGACGATGACTGTGATGGGCTTGTCGACATGGCCGATGGAGACTGTGTCGCTTGCACATCTGGCGAGCCACGGGACTGTACCGCCGTGGCCTTCGGCATCTGCGCTGAAGGCCAACAGATCTGCAACGACACGCAAACCTGGGGGGTCTGCGGACCAAAGATCCGCCCGGGTGCCATACAGGAAGACTGCGACAACGGGCTAGACGATGATTGCGATGACAAGACAGACGCTGCCGACGAGGACTGCGAGGACTGCACCCCTGAGGCCACGCGGGCGTGCAGCTCTGGGCTCGACGGTGTCTGTGGTGCAGGCACCCAGACCTGTGGCGCCAATAAGCTCTGGGGGCTCTGTGTTGCCAATATGGAGCCCAATCAGCGCCTCGAGGACTGCGCCAACCATGAAGACGATGATTGTGATGGTGCCGTGGACGAAGCCGACACCGACTGTCAGGACTGCCAGCCCACAGACCCTCCACAGTACTGTCCCACGGGCTTATCTGGCGCCTGCGCGGCAGGCACACAGACCTGCGACCAAGACAACACCTGGGGCGGCTGTACGCCCAACGTGCTGCCTGGTGCACAAGTGGAGAACTGCGACCTCGCGGGAGACGAAGACTGCAACGGCGCCGCCGACCAATTCGACCCCACATGCATCGGCCTCCCGTGCACTGGCCCCGACGGCAGCGTGCTCGCCGATGGAGCGAGCAAGACCTATTACCAGACGGCGAGCGCACCCGATTGCGGCAGTGTTCTAGAGTTACGGGCCTGCACAGATGGCACGCTGAGCGGAAGCTACACCCACGCCACTTGCACCAACTCGGTGACCTCTTACACCGTCACCCCCTCCTCTGGCACATGGGATATCGGCTATTACCACCAGTCGACGCCCTCGAAATTTCTCACCATCAGCAACACGGGAAACACTTCAGTCACCGTGAGTGTTGTGCTGACCTCCCTTTATGAGGGGCGCTACTACCTTCAGATGGCAGACGCAGTGGGTGTTTGGGGGTCGGGCGGTGTTTACACCATAGCCCCCGGCCAGCTCCGCCAGGTAGCGTTCCGCACCAACCCCGATGGTCACCCAAAATTCTACGGGCAATATCTGGACACCATCACCGGCGCGCAGTTCTACGTGACCCTAAGCGGCCATGGTCTGACGACAAAACTGCTGCTCAAGGGAGGCTACACCACCGACACCGTGTCTCGCTTCTGGCACAACCTCTATCAGCAATTCGTGCAACGCCTGCCAGACACCAGCGGCTTCCAGTACTGGATGTCAACCAGCGCGTCTTCCACGAACCGACATCGGGTCGACGCCTTCTACAATGGCATCACCTGTAATCTCCCCGCCTCAGGCACGCCCTGCATCAAGACCACCACCTGCGTGGATCAGACCCAGCGTCTCTTCAGGGCGTTCTACGAGCGGGATGATCCTGGCGTGTGGGCCGCGAGGTGCACCACGGATAGCGCGTGGAGGGATGGGAACATCATGGATCGTGCTGACATCTTGGCGAGCCACCAAGAGTTCATCGACAACTGGGGCAGCTGGCAGTAGCTAAGGCTCGCCTATGCTCCTGCGTTCGCGGCGAGCCAGGCCTCGACGTCGACCTGGAAGATGCTTACAGAACTCCGCTCGTCTAGGGCCCGGTAAAAGATGCGTCCGTTGCTAACCCGGGGATAGATCTCATAGCCCATCTCGCTGGTGAGCTGATAGATCTTCCCCGTGGAGAGCAGCTTGAACTAGATGTCGCGGTTGACGCCATTGCCCAAGGGTGTCTTGTCGACGGGCTCGTTTCGGTAGTCTTCCCACGCGACGATGTCGCCATGGATATCCGGGTAGTGCTACTTGGAGCTTTCGGTTTCGACGGGGGCGCTCTTTTTGGTGTCGATGTCGTAGATGTAGATGTCCCCGTTTTTCGGGCTGAGATAGGCCGAAGGCGGGTCTTCATTGCGGCCATCGGTCCAAACGACCTTGTTGCCAGAGACCCTTGGGGTGTACTGCGCCGCTTTTTGCGGATCGATGAAGGTGCGCTCTTGGGTCCGCACGTTGTAGAGCATGATGTTGGAAAAGCCGGTCTCGGGATTGCGGGTCTCGAAAACGAGGTGCTCTCCATCGACAGCGAGGCCCTCTTGGCATCCAAACCAATGCGTATCACTGTGCAGCCGCCATTGCTCATTGGTGTTGAGATTCAGATAGTGGACCTTCCTGGGCAGCGGGACCATCGTGGCTTCGGGATCGGCGCGCGTCGTGGAGGCAAACGCGAGGATGTCTCCATCAACG
>JAFCZD010001031.1 GCA_019314525.1 Deltaproteobacteria bacterium | reverse complement strand
GCGCGTCGAACTTCCAATTGCGCGATTTGACCATGGGCGACGATGAGTTCGTGATCTCGGGGTTTTACGCCGACAACGTCGCCACCGCCTTTGGCGCGGTCTCGCTGCCGGCCAACGGTCGCGTGGATCAAGCCTTTCTTCTGCGCATGGACACCACGGGCGTCGAGCAGGCGGCCTATCGGGTGGACACCGACAGGATCGCCGACGGTGCCACCGTGGCCATACGCCAAAGCGGCGGGCTCTGCCTCGGTGGGCGCTTCGCCGGGAACGCCGACTTCGATGGCGACGGCACAACAGATGCGACCTTCAAAGGTGGGTACGGCGATGCGTTCGTCGTAGCGCTCAGGGCCGACGGATCGACGCAGTGGTTTCGAGCCTTCGGGACCGCGGGCGACGATCAGCCCAATGACTTGGTCGCCGTGGGTGACGACTGCGTGGCCGTGGGGCACTTGGGTGGGGCTGTGACGCTGCCAAGCGGGCAGACCCTCGGGGGGGCCGGCGGTCTTGACGGCTTCGCCATGCGCCTCGCGGCCGCAGACGGCGCCACGCTCTGGGCACGCGCCATCGGCTCTGCCGGATCCGATCAGGCGATGGCGGCAGCGGTCGACGCCCTCGGCCAGACCCTCGTGGGTGGCCACTTCGTGGGACAGACCGCCTTGGGCAGCCCCCATGACACCCAGCAGTTCGACACCGCTGGCGCGGCTGAGTTCGACACCGCTGGCGCGGCTGATGCGTTCATCCTGACCCTCTCCGACGCCGGCGAGGTGGTGTCCTTTGTCACCCTAGGAGGGGAGGGCACGGAGGTCATCCGGCGCTTGGCCGTGGACGCCAACGACGGCGCCCTGGTGGTGGGCGGCCTCTACGACACAGCCTTCACCGTTGACGACGTGAGCTTCCCCGCGCCCGCGGGTGACCAGGACGTCTGGTTGCTGCGGCTGCCCTCGCCTTGATGTCCTCGCCTTGATGGCGAGGCGCCTTCGGTGGAGGCGTGGGCGTTCTTGCCCGTATCTTTACAGTGTGAGAAGATCGTACCTATCAGCCTAGAACACAACAGGTATAGGTTATGGGGCGTTTTCCACCCGCGGGCGATGCGAGCAACGCTCGTCTTGGTGACCCTCGTCTTGGTGACCCTCGCGGGGTGCACTCGAGCGGGCTTTGACCCCTCATCCCAGCAGGGCGCCCTGGACGCACGCTATGAGCGGCCCCTCGACGGCCGCACGATGGATGGGGCGGACGCCGCGCTGCAAGACTCGGACACCGCGCCTGGCGAGCCCGTCGCTGTGCACTTTGGCGGCAGCGCGCGCGAATCGCTGCATTCCCTCCACCTGGGCGTCCAGGGGGATATCTACGTGGTGGGCCGCACCGCGGGCGACTTCACCATCGGCGCTAACACGAGCGTCGGGCTCTCGGGGAGTTCGTCGGGCTACGTCGCTCGCATCACCTCTGCTGGGGAGATCGTCTGGAGCGCGCTCTACCAGAGCGACGACTTCGTCGATCTCTGGGGCATCGGAAGCGACGGGAGCGGCGGGGTTTTTGTCACAGGGTATTATGATGGCACAGCGGACTTCGGCGGGGCGGTGGGCAGCCACACCACGGATGGCCATCAAGAGGCCTTCGTGCTCTTCGCCAACTCCCAAGGCGCGGCGACGTCTGTGCAGGTCTACGGGGGTGCCGCTAACTTCCAGTTGCACGACCTGAGCATGGGCGCGGGTGAGTTTGTGGTCTCGGGTTTTTACGCGGCGAGCAGCACAGCAACCTTCGGGGCGGTCTCGCTGCCCGCCAATGGCCTCGTGGACCAAGCGTTTGTTCTGCGCATGGACACCACGGGCGTTGAGCAAGCGGTCTATCGCGTGGATTCCGACGCCAACGCCGACGGCGGCGGCGTGAGCATTCGCCAAGGCGGCGGTCTTTGTCTCGCCGGGCGTTTTGAGGGGAGCGCCGACTTTGACGGCGACGGCACCCCAGATGCCACCTCCAAGGGGGCTGGAGACGCCTTCGTGGTGGCGTTTGACCCTGAGGGCGGGGTGGAATGGTTTCGCACCTTCGGCAGCGCTGGCGACGATCAAGTCAATGAGCTGGTGGCCATCGGGGACGACTG
>JAFCZD010000473.1 GCA_019314525.1 Deltaproteobacteria bacterium | reverse complement strand
ATCGACGATGGCGATCACCAGCTCCTTGGTGGGAGTGTGTTCGCCAAGGGTCAAATCGCGGCAGCGGCTGCCATGAGCTGTGAGCACGAGCTCACCAGGGCCTGCGCCAAGGGCATCCACGACGACGATGGTGCTCTTTTCAGCGACGAGACTGTGGGTGCCAGCGACAGCTTTGAGGGGACGTGCGATGAGTAAGCGCTGCCCCTCGATCCCCTCGGCAGATTTACTACCCCAAATCTGTCCTTCGACCCGCGCCAATCGCATAGGCGGAGGTTAGCCTCGAATAGGGGCGTGGAGCAATCACCTGTCTCCTCTCGGTTTGATGCTCGGGCAGAATGTCAGCTTTGCTACTTAGTGTGTCATCCCGATGATCGCCGTCCAGTCGTTGCGGTTGTCCTTGCTACGCCGGACTTGGCGTGATCCCCTTCCACCTGCCTCCAGTTAGGCGTAAAGTCTATGCCAAACAGGAGGGTCGCCCATGGGGCGTGTTCACAAACCCAGCGTCTTGTTCACCATGACGCAGGTGCTCTTCTTTTTAACACCATTTAGTCTATCGGGATGCGTTGTCGACGCCGTTTGTTACGGCCCCTCTGATTGTAGCGACAAGAGCCGTTGTGAAGAGGGCCGCTGCGTCGATATCTCTTGCAGTCGTACTGCACAATGCCGCGATGGCGAGGTGTGCAACAAGACCTTGGGGCTTTGCCAAGAAGCATGCCCTCGTGGTGATACGCCCCTTGATTGCCCGGAGGGCACGGTCTCTGTAGAGGACGCCTTCTGCATCGACACCTATGAGGCCTCGCGACCCGATGCTACCGCCACCCACGAGGGTGAAGACTCTGCCCGCGCGACCTCTCGCCCTGGGGTGATCCCTTGGCAAGCGACGAACGACCGCGCGACCTCTCGCCCTGGGGTGATCCCTTGGCAAGCGACGAACGACGAGGCCCAGGCGGCTTGTAGCGCGGCTAGCAAGGACCTCTGCACGGAGCGTGAGTGGGGATGCGCCTGCCGTGGCCCTGGGCAGACGGTCTACGCCTATGGTGACACCTACGAACCTGAAACCTGCAACGGCATCGATACGTTCTGCTTCTGTGATGGTGCGTGCGCGACCCACGAGACCTGTCCTTTCGCTGGCTGCTATCATGAATGTCGCGCAGCGTTCCACCTGATGCCCACCGGCGAGAGCAGCGGTTGCAAGAGCCCTTACGGCGCCTACGACTTGAACGGGAATGTCTGGGAGCACGTCAAGGGCGGAAACCCCATGCGCGTGCGGGGTGGCGCCTACAACTGTGGCGACTCAGAAACACTGCACCGCTGCGACTACGTGCCTGGTGATTGGGCGCCTTCTGCGCGTGGTTTTCGCTGCTGCTGGCGGCCACTGGAGGCAAGTTGATGCTTGCCCGATGCATGGTCTCCGGGGTGCTTCTGGTGTGCTTCTTTGGAGGCGGTCAACAAGCCCTCGCCATCCCCACATGTGGTGGGCCTTGCACCCACGATGACTCTGCCTGCGTGCAGAGACGCGTGCATTGTTTGATCACGGGCGGAGCCGCTAAGGAGGCCCTCGCGGAGGCGAAACAAGCCAGCGCACGGCATCCCAAAGATCCGCGGCTGGCGCGGCTGGTGGCGCACGTCTACCTCGCCCGCAAGAACAGCTTCTGGGCCCAGCGTGTGCTGATGGAGGCGATCTCTCTCGACGAGGGCGATTGCGAATCGCGCGGCTGGCTGGCCTGGATTCAGCTCCAAGAGGGCGACCTCGACCTGGCCAAGGAGACCCTAGGGGAGGGGGATTGCCCCAAGACGGCCCCAGATGGCGGCCGGTGGGCTTTGTTGGCGGCGATGATGGCCAGAGCTGAAAAGAACACGAAACGTTTCGTCAAGAAGGTTGATCAGGCGACCGAAGCTGGGGCGCTCTATCCTGAGGACCGAGTGCTGTGGCGGGGGCTGCACCGCAGGGCACACCCTGGGTTCATGATGCCTCTGCGGTTGCGGGCAGAGGTGGGCCTGGGTTACACCTCAAATATCAACGCCGGCCTCCCCCTGACGAGTTCTGCAGATGGCGCTTCGCGGCCCGAGATCAGCGCGGGTATGAGCGTCGCCGATCTCCACGCGCAGCTGGTCTTGCCCTGGTGGCGCCTCAAGCCAGCGCTGGAATTCGGCCTCCGCGGTCAGGCCATTGACGACTTCGCGAGCGATCGTCAGGCCCTCGATACACGCGATGCGAGCTATCTGCAGCTCTCAGCGCGACCCGGCTTGTACCTCCCTGTAGGACGCGCACGTCTTTTCCTCGGATATCATGCGGACCTCTTTTTCTTGCGGGGGGGCGACCGCTATGATGGCTCAGGCCTCGCATTCTTTGAGGGCCATCGGCTCGAAGGTGAACTCGAGCGTGCATCGCTCACCCTTTTTTGGGGCGCGGGGCGCCGCATCTTTCGCCAGATCTCTCGAGCTCGTTGGGAGATCGATGGTGGCGTGGGCTATGGATTCTCGGCGCTTCAGGGGCGCTTCAACCTGCTCATGGCGCTCTCTTTGCGCAGCTATTTTTCCGAGGGGGATGCTTTTGACGCCACGGGCGCGACGGTGCTCTCGGCTGCGCGCTATGTCCTTGGCAAGGGCTTCTACATGCGGGCATCGGCGGCTCTTGGCGTGGACTTCTATCCAGAGGCTCCACGCGCCGATCCTTTGGCCAACACCCTTGGCGGCGCCGATTTTCAACTGAAGGCGCGTTTGGCCGTTTGGTCCCCGGCTTGGCACGGAGTCAGAGCAGGCCTGCGTTATCAGTTTTCGTGGCGTGAGACCGAGCTGCAGGTGAGCTTCCCCTACCGCGACCATCGCCTGTTCTTTGGCGTGCGAGTCTCCTTTTCCATGAATCCCTGGGAGCCGAGCGTCGTCTCTCCTCCAGGGCATGTTGCGTTCCCGCATGGAGAGCGGGCAGCAGCGGACGGTATGGCTGAAGAGCGCATTCGTGATCTTCTACGACAGGACGAGGCGGCCCAGCGCGGATCGTCATGCGTGAACTGATGGGAAAGCCAGAAGAAGGAACATGTGAGGCGAGGCTCAGCGATGGTCTGGGCAAAGTGATCATCGACGCGCTGGTCATCACGCTGCTCTGTGCTTTGGCCGCCGTTGTCGTGAACCGCTGGGGGCACCCCAAGGGTATCCCACTTGTCGCGCCCAAGGCCTATGAGATCCTCGTGCCGTGTCCTGAGCCTGGAGGTGTGGTGACAGCTTTGGGGCCTGGAGATGCGCGCATTGCAGCAAAGGATACCTTTCGCGTTGACGCGCGTGAGGCGGGAGTCTTCAAGGCGTGGCACCTCTCTACGGCGATGAATGTGACCTACGATTACCTCGACCCGACCCCCAAGGATCTGATCAAGAGACTTGCCCAGCGGGCTGCTTCGAGTCGGGCCCAGCAGGTGGTGGTCTACGGCGATGGCGAGGACCCTGACACTGGCGAGCAGCTCGGCAAGGAGCTCTCGGGCCACGGCATCAAGAATGTCTTCTTTGTTAGGGGAGGCGCACCGGCGCTGAGAAAGGCGGCGAGGCCATGAGTCGCTTTTTGCTTTGGCGTGGCCACGCCATGCTCGCGTTGCCCGCGCGCGTTTATCTGGGTGTGATTTTTATCTACGCCTCGATTCACAAGATCGCCGACCCTGGCACCTTCGCTCTCGATGTGGCGACCTACGATCTGCTGCCTTTGGTGTTGGTCAACGCCATGGCGATCATCATGCCTCCCATCGAGTTCGTGGCAGGCGTGTTGATTATCGTGGGCTGGCGCACGCGAGCAGCGGGCCTGCTGATCACGGCGATGATGGGCATCTTCGTGGTGGCGGTCTCCATGGCCCTGGCCAAAGGGTTGGACACCTCATGTGGTTGCTTTGCGTCTCAGGCGATGGAAGAAGACCCCATCACCGGGTTGACCGTGCTTCGTGACGTGGTCTGGATGCTCTTGGGAGCTTATGTGGTGCTCTTTGATCGACGCCCCCTCGGCGTCGATGGCTTTCTGATGCGCAGGAGAGAGAACGATGCTGGTTAAGCGAGCAAGGGGCTTATGGGTGATTGCCATGCTTTCGATGAGCACGGCACCAACGGCGTTCGCCAAGACGCCCGCATGCAAGAGCTTGAAGGGGGCCAAGGGAGATGCAGCGCAGAAGTTGCTCGCCGCGTTGCACCCCTATGCATGCTGCGACGGCACCATCGCTGAGTGTTTGAAGGCCCCCAAAGTGTGTCGACTTGTTGTGCGTCTCGCCGACAATGTTTGCAGGCGTGTGGACAAAGGGCAGAGCGAAAAGGAGATCAGACGGGTTCTTTCGCGCCGTGCCCGCAGCATGGTCGCCGCTGGGAAGCGGGCGAGCATCGACCTGAAGGATGTGCCGCCAGCAGGTGACGAAAATTCTCCCGTGACCCTCGTGGAGGTCGCCTGCGCGAGATGCCCCTTCTGCGCCAAGATCACGCCAGCTTTGCACAAGCAGGTGGTGAGCGGTCGGCTCAAAGGCAAGGTGAAGCTCTACTTTCGCAGCTTCCCCATTCGTGACCACAAATACTCCAAAGAGGCGGGCTTGGGCTTTGTCGCGGCACGCCGCATGGGGAAGTTCTGGCCCTTCCTCTTACACGCCTATGAGCACTTCGATGCCTTCTCACCGGAGAAACAGCGCCCTTGGGCGCGCTTTGCGGGCATGGACTGCAAGCGCTTTGCTGAGGTCATGAGTGACGATGGGACACGCAAGCTTCTCGTGGCGAGCAAGAAGGAAGGCTTGCGGAATCGCGTGAAGGCGACGCCAACCTTCTTCATCGATGGGCAACGCTATGTGGGTGAGTTGAAGGTCGAGGAGTTGGTGGACGTGCTCGAGGAGGCCTATGAGCGCAAGAAGGGGCTGCTCTTTCGCTAGCCGCTATCGCTCTGTTGGCTGGGCTGGTCCGCGCTTGTCAGCTCTCTTCGCCGCTCGCTTCCGCGAGGCGTTCCAAGACCAAGCCATAGAACGTGTGTGGGGTGGAACGGAAGAGCCACCCCAGCTGCACGCCACAGCTTGTGCAGAGCACCGCCTGCCAATGGTAGCCCGGAAACCATGACCAGTTGCTCGAGGCTGGGCCCTCAGCGCGGCAGAAGGCTTCCGCGAAGCACCCAATCTTGTAGACGAAACCAGCCGGGTTGACGAAGGTGTGCTCGTGGTGGTCAGCGACCTCAATGGCCTCTGCGCGGCTGGTGACGAATCTCCCACACGCGGCGCAGACGAGGCGTGGGGCCTTGGCGTGTTCACGTTCGTCCTCAGCCTGCACTTCGCTCGCGTCGTTTGGTTCAGCCCCCCCAAGGGGACCCTCGTTGTCACGATGGGGATCGCGCTGCTCGAGAGGAAAGGGGATCATCGGTGAAGCTTAACCAGGGGATCGCCGATGGGGAAGGGCTGTGAGCCAAAGCTGTCAATGCTCAGACGCTTGACGCACTCAATACCGGCCGCTATGATTTTGTTCAGTTTGGGGAGATTGGGGGCTGGGGGATCGATGACTTCCTAGCCATGGATGGATTGGGTTTGAGCTTGCGATACTCGTGAACTCAGGGACGTTGTTCCCCTTAGCCGAACTGCCGACCACGCCTGGGGAGGAAACGTCGATGACCAACTCGTGTCCACGTACTGTTCCGATGGAACGCGTCTATCGGACGATGGAGCTGTTTCGGGGGGG
>JAFCZD010000092.1 GCA_019314525.1 Deltaproteobacteria bacterium | reverse complement strand
AGCCGCGGGTCAAGAAGCCGCGGGTCAAGAAGCCGCGGGTCAAGAAGCCGCGGGTCAAGAAGCCGCGGGTCAAGAAGCCGCGGGTCAAGAAGCCGCGGGTCAAGAAGCCAGAGGTCAAGAAGCCAGAGGTCAAGACGCCAGATCCCAAGACGATCACGGCGGAGGACAAAGCGGCTGCGCTCTCGGCCTATAAGCTCGGTATTCGTGCGCTCCTCATGGGCAAGACCAATAGAGCGGTGACGCAGTTCAAGCGTGCGCTTGCCAAGAACCCCAAATTGGCTCGCGCCTACCGTAGCTTGGGTTTGGCCTATGAAAAATCAGGGAAGGCTGGAGCAGCACGCAAGGCCTTTGGGCGCTATTTGCGCATGACCCCCAGAGCTCCAGATGCTGCGTCGATCCGCCAGCGGATGAAGAAGTTGTAACGAGCAGCTCTCCGGGAGCCGCGCTTCACCCCCGCGCCAGCGCCTCTCTCAACCGAGCAATCTCCTCAGGGGGGCATTCTTCCTCGAGTGCATCCAGGGCGCGCCCGTCAGAGAAATCTCCAGCTGTGTGCAACAGCTCCGCCAACAACGCTGCGCTTTGTTCATCAGTGCTGTGCATCACGAGTTCTGCGAGGGCATCTTGCCGCAGCCCAGAGTCAACCTGTAGGGCAGGTTCGAGTAGCGCTTGGGCACGCTTGATGTCCTTCGATGTCAAGGTCACAGCGATGGCCAGATAGACGCGGCGAAGATCCTCAGGGGCGGTCTCGATGGCTCCAGCCTGTTCCAGATCGTTCCCCATCTCCACCACGGCTTGCAGATCACGCTCGCTCCAGTAGAAGTCCAGCAAGCGCCAAAGTGTTGGTGTGTGGGAGGGCGCGATGTCGTAGGCTCGTAGCAGGCAGTTGATGGCTTCGTCCTCCTGGTGGAGGTTGGTTGCCAAGATTTCGGCGTGGTGGTGGAGCACGCTCGCTCGAATAATCGGGTCTTCCACCGCGTAAACAAGTCGTTGCGCGACGCGCGCGGCCTCACCGTAGAGTTCCAGCTTGTCAAAGACCGAGAGCAGCAGATGCATCGCCTTTTCGCGGCGTGGGTCTGCTGCGAGGGCTGCTTCGAGGTATCGTCGGGCGTCTGTGAGCGCACCTTCCTTGAGATAGACCTCTCCCAGTTGCTCACGCACCACGGCGAGCTTAGCTGGCTCGTCAGGTTGAATCTGGTCGAGCAGATCTTTGAGCAGCGTGATCGCGGTCATGGGATCGTCTCGATAGAAGGCCAGGCGTGCGCGCGCTTCGAGGGCGTCGCGGTGCTCGGGTTCCAGAGCGAGGGCTTCAGTATAGCAATCGCTGGCCATACTCTCGAAGCCTAGGGACTCATGGGCGACGCCAAGCCGATAACAAAGCTCAGCGCGCGAGAGCGACGATCCCATGGTGTAGAGCTTGTCGTAAATCTCTCTCGCTGATCGCCAGCGCTGATGGCGATAAAGCATCTCAGCTGCGGTCTCGATGACTCGGGCATCGTTGGGGGCGAGTTCAGCCGCTTCTTCACAGAGGTCGAGGGCCTCGGCGCTGCGTTGGAGTCGCCCCTCGAGGACGCCAGCCAGCTGCAAACGTAGGCGGGCGCCGTGGGGGGCATCTTCAGCTTCAGCGATGCGTGATTGCAGTTCACTCACGAGCTCCACCCAGGACTCCGAGCGCGCCAGCTCCATCAGCCCTTGGTCACGCTCAGGGGCTGGAGCGGGTACGAATTCGCCGTGGGCGACCTCTCCAGGCATGGGCATTGTCCGGTGTTGGTCGGGGCTCCAGTCGTCGGTGCTGTCGACGTCTGAGGCCGCTCGAGCAGGGTCACCAGGCTCCATCGGTGAGAGTTCGCTTTTGGAGATCTTGGCCAGATGCTCGGCCGCCTGGTGGGCGACTTCGTCCTCGGCGTTCACGAGGCGGTGGTAGAGCGCGATGGCTTGATCCACATCTCCGGCGTTTTCAAGGGCCCTGGCAGCCCGCAGCAAGGTTGCCCGCTGCTTGTCGCTTCCCAGGAGGGGGGCCAGCTCCAACGCTAGGTGGGCCGCCTCGCCGAAGCGCAGTTGCCGCTCGTAAATCGACAGCAGGACATGTCGGCTTGGGATATCATCATCTGCCAAGGCTGCAGTTGCCCTGAGCTGCTCGATAGCTCCTTCGAGGTTGTTGAGGCGATTGAGCATCAACTCGGCCAATCGCCGATGGAGGTGGATCTGCTCTTGGGGATCTTGCTCCACTGTGACGTGTTGCTGGAGCACATCCGCCGCATCCTGCCAGCGTTCACAGGATGCGTAGGTCTCTTCGAGGGCCCCCAGGGTCGCTTTGGCGGTGGGATCGTCAGCGAGGCTGCTGAGGTAGCACGCTTCGCATGCCTCCCATTCACCGTGGCTGCGGTGGATATCGCCGAGTTGCCGACGGACCTTCCCACGGTTGGCGCCAGGAGGGCCCAGGGCTTCGATGGCTTTGAGCGCGCGACGTCTGGCTGGGACGTCGCCACGTCCCTCGTGAAGCGCAGCCAGCGCTTCCCACCCTGTGCGCATCGCAGGGTCGCGCTCGACGCTTTGAGTGTAGCGCGCGATCGCCTCGTCATGCAGCCCCAAGGCCTCCAGGACCCTTCCGCTAGCGAAGGCAGCCTCTGCTGCTGCGTGGGGATCTCTGAGCCGATCTGCGGCAGCTTGCAGATGAGGCAGAGCGCGCTCGTGTTCTCCTTGGCGCTCAAGCAGCAGGCCGAGCTGCGCGCGGGCCTGGGGCACGCTCTTACTCACCAGGAGTTGCTCGTATGCTTCAATGGCTTGCTGGTCCTGACCGACGTTGGCCAGGAGGGCTGCGCGCGATGCTTGCAGCTGCACCCGGATGGATTTGTCGCTGATGGTGTGGAGCCCCTGCTCCAGCAGTTCGAGGGCTCGGGCAGCATCGCCTAGTTGGGCGTGGAGGCGCTGGGCTGCCAGGAGCGCGTCGGTGTGTTGCTCAGGAGCCTCTCGGTATGCTTGTTCATAGGCGTCTGCCGCCGCGCTGCTGTCGCCAAGCTTCTGCTCGAGGAGGCCCGCCAGCTCCTCGAGGGGCTTTGACCGCGTACCCGCTGCGAGTTGCTCAACGCGACGGCGGAGCAGATGCTCCAGCTCTTTGAACTCTCCCTGTTGACGATGAAGAGTGATCAGCCGCCGGAAGGCTGCGTCTTGGGCTGCTGAAGAGCTACACCCCTGGACGAGCCACTTTCTTCCGCTGTCCAGGTCCTGGAGTTGGTCGATGAGGACGAGGCCAAGGCGAGTGGCGAGCTCAGCGCGATCCTGGGCTTCCCATTGATCCTCTCCGAGTTTCTCTTCCAGCAGCGACGCCATGTCACTCCAGCGCGCTTTCCCCGCCAGGAACTGGAGCAGCGTCGAGAGCAGCTGGTAGCTTCGTGGCAGCGCTCGGATTCCCTCACGTAAGGCGCGCTCGGCGTGCTGGTCTCGGCCAAGCAGCCCCTCGACTTCGGCCAGCCGTTGCCATCGGTCTGCTGTCGGTTCTTGCCTCGCTCGCTTCCAGAGGAGGGTGGCGAGGTTCGGGAGGTCGCCCTCCGCTTCGAGCAGCTCCTCGAGGGCGTCAGCCGTCTCCCCGTCTCCTGGGTCAGATTTCAGGAGGCGTTGGTGAGCGTCGATCGCTCGCTCTCGCTCATGCTCCAGACCGCGCAGGGCCACGGCGGCGTTGCGCAAGTAGTGATCTTCGCGTTCGGGGTTCAGCCTGGCAAGGGCGATGCTGGCCTCTCCGATGGCACGAGGGTCGTTTGTTTCGAGGCCCAAGCGCTGAAGTGTCTGCCAGGCGCCGATATGACTTGGATCAAGCTTCAAGGCCAGCGAGAGCATCGCCTGGGCAGCGGCGGCGCTGCCCACGTCAAGTTCGAGGGCGGCGAGATCCGCGTTGAAATGAACACGTTCTGTGCCTTCGAGTTGGCCCAGAGCGTCTGCTCGTTGGTGGAAGGTTCGAGCTCGGGGGAGGTCTCGAGCTGTGATAGCCCGTTGGAGAATAGGGATGACGAGGTGAGTGGGTTGCTCTTGGAGGTGGTAGAGGTCCTCCTGAGCACGCAGGGCTTCTTCGGGGCGACCCAGGCGCTCATAGAGCGAGACGAGCTCGCCGAGCAAGGTCTCCTTCTGGTTGAGCTTGAAGCTGTCGAGTACTTTTTCGATGAGCGAGGCCAGGGCCACGTCCCCTCGGTGTTCGCGCGTGTGCTCCATTAGCGCCACCGCGATGTCTTGACGCGCAGGGCTTGTCGCGAGGGCGCGCTTGAGGGAAGCCTCTCGGCGCTCTGGTTGCTCGAGGGAGGTGCAGACATCGGCGAGTTCGAGCAGCAAGGCTGTCGCTTGGTCGCTCTGGTCGCGGGCAAGGGCTGCGGCGGCACGGTCTTCAAGCAGCTCGGCGGCCTCCTCTTCAGCACCAGCGCTCCGCAGCAAGGGGATGAGCTGGTGGCCGCGTTTATCGTTGGGGTCATTCAGGACCAGCTGGCGATAGGCAACAATAGCGAGGGTGGTATTCTCTGCTTGTTGCGCACGCTCTCCCAGTAGCGCAAGCTCGTCAGCTGTGGCGTATCCGCTGTGGACCAGCTGGGCGAGTACTTCCAGCGCTGCGTTTCCTGGCAATAACTGCGCGAGTTGTCGGACTGCGCTCACCCAGAGCTCGCCGCTCTCGAGGTCTTCCTGGGCTCGTCGCAGGTTCGTGAGAGCGGCCTCGGGATCATCGAGGGCGTCACGCTGGACCGCCGCGAGGCGGAGGGCTAACTTTCCGCGATGGGCTGGTGACTTGTCTTGCAGGGCAAGGAGCTGCTCGAGGGTTTCCGCCTGCTCCCGCGGCCGATGGAGTCGCTCGCAGACGGTGGCCATGCCTTCCAGCGCACGCAGGTCACGTGGGTGGTCTTTGAGATAGAGTTCATACGTTTGATGGGCAGAGGTCAGTTCTTCGAGGGGGCCGGCACTGAGCTCTGCCAGCTCGAGTAACGCATGGGGGTCGCTCTCAGCCAGGCTTCGCAGCGAGCGCGCGAGCCCCTGCAGGTCGCCCGCGGCGCGGTAGGCCTCCAGCAGTCGCGTGGGTAGAGAGTGGTCTTCGGGTTTGAGCTGCGCGAGACGGGCGATGTGTGCGGTCTCCGCGGCTGAGTCACCTCGCATATGGGCAAGGCGGCAGGCCCGCCCCAGGGTGCGTTCGGGCTCGTGCCCCGAGTTCGCAAGGGCGACCAGGGTTTGCTCCGCCGCAGAAGGGTCACCAAGGGTAAGTTCGAGCTCAGCGATCCGCTCCAGCACCTCGGGGGCGGCGGAGAGCCCTCGGGCCGTGTTCATGAGGCTTCGGGCTTGGGCCCCCCCGGCCAGCCGCTTGACCAAGACGTCAGCCCCACGGAGAAGGCGTGCCGCGCGTTCGCCTGTCTCACCCAGATCTGCGCGGGCGAGCAGTTCGTCCACCAAGAGCTGGTCTTCACCACGTGCCTCAAAGAGGGCAACAAGCGCCTCATGGGCTGGGCGGCAGAGAGGGTCGCGCTGAAGCGCCTGCCGGAAGAACGCCTCAGATCGCGGGTTGGACGGGTCTGAGCCCAGTAGCAGCTCCGCGGCGTGGCAGAGCGCGCTGGCCTGTTGCCGCGGGCCCGTGGCGCGATCTGGACTGGCCAACTGTTCCAGCAAGCGAGACCCTCGTTCCCAGGCACCCACTGTGGAGAAGAGCCCTACCACGTGGGTGATGACCTCTGCGCTGTCCGGTGTCGCCTCCGCAGCCTCCCTCGCGCAGCGTGACGCCTCTTCGATATCTCCCGCACGTTCAGCCCAGCAGTGGGCCGCCGCCAACAGACCCTCCGCGCGTAGGGGGGCAGAGGCGCCCCTCGCTCTTTGCTCCATGCGGCGTGCAAGACGCTCGTAGTCGCCGATGGCCGCGAGCTGAGCCCAGCAGAAGCTGCGCAAGTCGTCAGCGCCAACTTTCCCTCCAGGGATACCATCAGCGACGGCCAGCGCTTCGGTGCTGCGGTGTTGCTGAGCGAGCAACTGCGCGAGGGTCCAGCGCTCTTTGACCTTGAGCTCTCCAGCGTTATGCAGCAGCTCCAAAGCAATCGTCTGCTGGTGGGCGCTCAAAGCCTGTTCGTTGGGATCCAGGGGGGGGGGCGATGAGACGTCCAGCAGGCGCCGGGCCGCAGCCTTTGCTACGTCCGTTGGGGCTTGCTCTACCAACTGCAGCAGGAGAGCCTGGCCCTGCTCGGTGTCCCCTGCGTCAGTGGCCAGCTCCGCGGCGCGCAGGAGGTGTTTGGCGTCGGTGAGATTCTCCCGGGACAGGTCCGCTTCTGCCTGGTCGAGGCATAGACGCTCCACTGCGAAGAATCCCAAATCCTGAGCCATCTCCGCCAGCGTCACCAATTCTTTCGGTGGTGTTGAAGCGCGCGCGCTGCGCAACGTTTCTTCAGCCTCTTCTGCTCGCTCGGAGCGGTCCAGCGCCAGAGCGAGCCGGCACGTTGCCTGAGTCCTCTGCGTTGGGGGTATTTGCGGCAGATAGGCCTCCAGGACCTCAACGAGATCTGGCCAACGGCGTTCGTCTTGGAAGGTCCTCACCAACGTTTCCCAAGCAGGCGCGTGGTGTTGGTCGAGGGCGAGGACCTTTCGGGCCAAAGAAACCTTCTCCTGAGTCCCTGCCCATTCGTCCAGCAATTCGAGCAGTCGCTTCGCCGCCAGGAGTTTAAGACTCGCCTCAGCCTCACCCTGATCGAGGATCTCGAGGTAGGCGCTGCGCGCGTGGGCTGGTTGGTTGAGTTGCTCGAGAATTTCACCGCGGCGTATTCGCTGCGCAGGGGAGGCCCAATTTTGCTCGGCCGCGGTGTGTAGGGCGTGTGAAGCTCGCTCGATCTCTCCCCGCTCTTCGAGGAGCGCCACGAGCTCATCGAGGTGCCTACGCCGTGAGTTGGGCTCTGTTGTGTTGTCTATGAGGCCGCCCAAGAGCATGGTTCGGTCATCATCAACCACACCTTCGCTGCTCAGCTGGAGCAATAATTCCAGCGCGGGCACATGCTGCGGGGCGAGGCTGAGGGCTTGGCGAACGCCGATGAGATACTCGTTGAGTTCACCCGCCTCCGCTGCTGCGCGCGCTGCACGCAGCCATGCGTCGGCTTTGATGTCAGCGTCGCGGTCGCTCCCTTGGAGGCTTTTGGCGTAACGGGTCAGTACTTGGACCAGTCGTGGGTGATCGCCGGTTTCTTCGAGGAGCGCCTGCAGCTCGGCTAGGGTGTCGTCTCGAGGCCAATCGGCGAGCACTGCATCGTAGGCGTCGACTGCGTCAGCGATGCGGCCCAGGTGAACGAGGACGCGAGCCAACCTTGACTGCAGTTCCGCCATTTCGCCGGTGGGGGAGAGCTGAAGGCGCCGTTGAAGTACCCCCTCTAGGTCTTCCCAGCGTTGTTGGTTGTGGAGCAGAGCGTCCAAGACCTCGAGGGCCTCAGGCTGGAGCGGGTCAACCTCCAACACGAGCTGCAGATGGATCTCGCATTGGCGAGGCGCGCCACGAGCTTGCCAGCCAAGGGCGACCCGCAGGTGGCCCTCGACGAGGATCGCTGTGCGCTGGGCCGCTGTCACTTCAGTGGCGGCCAGCTGCTCCAAGACCTGTTGGTAACGGCGCGTGGCCTCACTGTTGCTGTCTTCATCCCAGGCTCGTCTGGCCGCAAAGAGTAGGGCCGGGAGGTAGTTGGAGTCGATGTTCAGGGCGTTGGTGTTGGCGGAGTGCGCTTCATCGAGGCGCCCTAGGTCTTGCAGCTTTTCCGCCAGCCTCACCAGGAGTGCCTTCTGCACGGCGGGTTGTTGGTTCGCTGCCTCGACCTTTTTGCGTAAGATCTCGACGAGCTCTTCATCATCCCCACGTTGGTTGGCGAGGAACTCTAGGGCGTCGAGGGTACGGCGGTGTTGAGGCCAGGCGTCTAGCGCTCGCTTGAAGCAGCGGATCGCTTCATCCTGGCGGGTCGCTCGCTTGAGCCAAATTTGTCCGGCGTCATGGTAACGCTGAGCCTGGCGTCGGGCGTTCTCGTGGCAGGCGGCGGCAGCTTCGCACGCTTGCGCTGCGGAGACGGGATCGCCGCCGCGCAGATGAAGGTCAACGATTCGTCCATAAATCGAGTCGACCTCATCAGGTCGTAGCCCATCGAGCGCTCGCTGATAGAAGGCGATGGCCTCACGGTTGTGTCCCTGTTGGGCGGCGACGGCAGCCAACTGCAAGACCACCGGACCTGGGATGTTTCCTTCCTCGCCGTAGAGCTTGAAGGCCAGCTCGAGACACTCTCGCGCCTCCTCGAGTTGCCCAAGGCGGTGGTGCAAGGCCCCAAGATTCTGGAGCAGACCTGGGTTATCAGGGAGGAGCGATACGGCCTCCTTGAGCGCGAGGCGCGCTTTCTCTGCTTCACCGTTTTTCTCGAGCAGCGCTGCAATAGTTGCCAGAGTTTTCGCTTGCTCGGTGGTATGCCCATCGGCCGCAAATAAGGGCAGCAGCAGGCGCAGGGCGTGGAGTTGCTTGGCTTGATCTCCTTGGGCTCCATGGCAGTCGGCGAGCAGGGAGAGGACGTTCCATTCTTCGGGGCCCGCTGGGCTCAGGTCGAGCGCATGTTCGAGCGCCTCGATGGCCTCCTCGAAGCGTTGTTTCCGGGAGAGAACACGGCCAAGGTGCAGCCAGCCGGTGGGGAGCGCGGCGGAACGCTCATCTCCCAAGGCGCGGTTCCAGGTACCGAGCGCAGCTTCGAGATCGTTGCTGCGCTCTTGCAGCAATGCGAGGGCCTGGAGCGCCTCGAACGCCTGATCGGGGGTCGTCTCTGCAGCTTCGGTGAGCACCAGAGCTGCCTCGGCCGCGTGAGCGCCTGTCTTGATGAGGAGTGTGCCCCGCCGCGTGAGCAGCTGGGTCTTCCGGTGGCCCACAGGCTCCGCGTCTGCCGCCTGGCGCAACGCCTCCAGCAAAGACGCGTTGTCGTCGAGTTTCTCGGCGAGATTGATCCTCAGCTCCAAACTCTCGGTGTCGAGCATGTCCAGGGCTAGCGCTCTCTCGAGCTGCTCGGCCGCGCGGTGGGTGTCGTCGAGGGGCCCGAGATAGAGCCGCGCGAGCTGCTTGTGAGTCTCTAGTCGCTCCGCCGGTTCGTGGGAGACATTGAGCAACTCTTTCAGTCGACGGCTCGCTTCTCGGTGTCTGCCAAGCTCCAAGAGCAACAGGGTCATGCGGCGCAGCGGGGCAGGATCGCGGGGGTGAAGTTCTTGGGCTTTCTTGAGCCTGCCGAGGGCGCTCTCGGGGTCTGCAAGGTGGCGCCACAAAGACGCGATGCGCATGTGAATCGCTTGAGCTGTCTCTATGTCGCCTTGCGCCTGAGCGATGGTGCAAAGGCGATCCAGCGGCGCGATGGCGCGTACGGGTGTGTCAGCGTCAATACAGGCTTCTGCGAGGCCGTGTAAGGCGGGTTCACAGGCGGGGTCAATTTCGAGAGCCAACTCGTATTGTTCAAGAGCCCTCGGGATATCCTTGACGTGGACTCTGTAGAGTTCACCCAAGGAGAGGCGTCGATTAAGGAGGTGTTCGCCATCTTTGGCTGCGGCGACTTGTTTTTTGCGGACCTGGACGAGGGGGGGCCACTGGCCAAGTTCAGCGTAGAGCCGGCCGAGGGTATTGAGCGCTTCCATGTGGTCGGGGTCGAGTTCGAGGACTCGCTCAAAGTGTTCCGCGGCGCGTTCAGGTGCACCAGAGAGCAGCGCCCGCCCTGCGTTGAGGCACCCCAGCATCAGCTCTCGTGGGCGCCCATCGCTGTCCGCGAGTTCAGCATACTCCGAGAAAATTTCGCCAGCTTGGAGGTTGTCGCCCCGTCGCAAGGCCACGGTGGCACGCGCTAGCAGCGTCGCTTGCTTGAGCTCGTCGTTGAGTTCGTTGGCTTCCCTCGCAAGCTCAAGGGTCTGCTCCTCGCGGCGGGGATCAGCGCTGCTCAGCTGCAGGAGGCGCTCAAGGAGGAAGGGGTGACCGGGGTGCCTTTCGAGTTCGTTGCTATAGCGTTGGATCGCCTCTTCGTCATCGACCTTCATCAGGTCGGCTTCGATGGGCTCAAAGAGCTGCTTGGCCTCTTGGTGCTGCCTCAGGTGCCTGTCCGCGGCGGAGGTCTCCACCGCCGGACCGTCCTGGGATGGGCGGGAAAAAAAGAGTGAGAGGCCCTCTGGGGTGAGCGAGAGGGAAGCAATAGTGACGCCATCGAGGGCGGGGACACGCCATCCGAAGCCAGGCAGCATTTCGAGGAGCAGCAGTTGCAGCGGAGCCACTTCGACATCGCAGCAGCCAGCAATCTGCACCAAGGGGAGCGTTTCACTGTGGGAGCCACGAGGTGGTTGTGGTAGGGCAGCCGCCACGAGGGCCGCCGCCAACCTGGGAGCGGCCACTGGAAATGCGCCGAAGAGCCGCAGGTCGTAGAGGGCCACCCGTAGTTCGCGACCTGCCAGCCGGTGGACGGCGACCCGAAAGAGGAAATCTGCGTGCGCTTCGCCGAGGGCGACTTGGCCTTGGAGTTCGATGGATCCGTCAAGAAAGTGTGCGCGTACTTGCTCGAAGCCGATGGCGCGAGGGGCGGCCTTGATTTGCAGCCAGTTTGTTGTCGCCTTGGCGTTACACCGCAGCATCGCCGTCTGCAATTTGCATCGCCGATGACGAAAACGACCTGCGCCGCCAGAGGCATCAAAGGGGAAGCGCAGGTGAGGGATCTCAAGTTCGAGTTTTTCGAACTCGAAAGCGCCCACGACCTGCGGCCGCTGGAGCGATAGATGACCTCGTCCATCGACCAGGTTCAGGCCCAACGGCAGCTGCGGCAGTGGTGCTGCCCCACGGGCTCCTGAGAGACGCATTGTTGGAGAAGATATCACGTTCCCTGACATATTGGCGACCCCAAAGCGCGATCGATTGTGAGGCCAGGTGCGGTATGCTGGGGGATGTGTGAGGCTCAGGGCGTGGGCGATCCAATGTGATCGATCCCCGCGCGCGAACCTAAATCTTGCGGAGTTCAGCGAGAGACAAGCAAGCTCACAAACTTCCGACATGCTTGTCTAGAACCTGCCCGATGCCCGGGGCAGCGAGGGCAACATGCTCTTTGCCTTTGGGCCGTAGCTTCTTGTAAGCCTTGACCATCGTTCTGTGGGACGATCGGTTGGCCCGCTCGTCGGTGACCGTCAGCAGGGCCTCGGCAAGATCTGTTGCGCTGGCGCGAAAGTATTCACTCACCGTGCCCTCTTCACCGTCCTGCTGGTAGCGCTCATAGAAGGGCTGCATCTTCTCGATGAATTCGTCGAGGAGACCATCAATAGATTGTGAAATGATGCCGGGCTTGATCGCCTTGACAAGCCTATAGGCGCCCTTGACGATGAATCCCTTGGTCTTCACTTGAGCATCCACCAGGTCACAACAATCAACCACGACCTGTTTGCGTGTCTCGGATATTTCCATAAGCGTCTTGAGGTCTTTCACCAGCTGGCTCCTTCAAGTCGGTTTCAAAAGCGAAAGCGGCACGCATGCTACAGCCTCTTTCGCCCATGTGCAAAGGGCGAGCCCATGGGGGCCCATGGGGGCGTCACGAAGGAATGCTTTGGGCATTTTGAGGAGGTGCAACGCGGCGAGCAGGGATGGATCGTCGCCCGTTAGAAGCGGCCGACGGGGAGGGCGTTCGGATTGAGTGTCTTACAGGGGGTGTAGACTGGCAGTTTACGCTTTTTGGGCTTCACGCCTGGTTGCGTGGGCGCCGCCATCACCGAGGCGTGCACACGTAGCTCGCCGTTTTCATAGGCTTGTCGACAGAGCTGGTAGGCGTAGTCACGGACCGCCATGTCCCCCTTGCGACCTTGAAATTGCTCCACGAAGTCATCTTTGCGTTTGGCCCAGATGTTGAGGTCAGGGCTCTGTCGCTCCTTGACAGCCAAGAGATAGATCATGCTCCCGACAGTGAAGGGTTCGTCGGCGACCGTTCCTGCCTCTAGGGTGAAGGCAGCTTTCATCAGCTCACCGGAGATGCCAATGCCTGGCACTAGGTTGTGGGCGCTGCGTGGGAAAAACGCCGTTGAGCGCAGCTTGAGTGGGCTCTTCTTGATGTCGTCTTTCGCGCCATCCTTGTCGTCGTCCTCGGTGGAGAACATCGTCGTGAGCTTCTCTCCGGCCTTGGCGCGCGTGATGAAGGTCTTGGCAGTGGCCAGGGCTAGCTTCTTGGCTTCGTCATCACGCAACATCTGTCGAGCGATCTCGGGTGATGCCTGCTTCAAGGTTAGGTCGCCTTTGCGGTGTCCTTCGAGCTTGATTAGCCAGAAGTGTTTTGCGTCTTCGATCACGGGTGAGACCATGCCGTCTTTCAGCGTCGCCAGCGCCTTCTTGATGGCCTCTCCAAGGCCTGGTTTCTTCGCGTTGCGCCACTCGAGGAGCCCGCCGCCAGCCTTACTCGCGTCCTCTGAGGTCTCTGCGGCGACCTTGGCGAAAGCCTCGCCTCCGGTGATGCGGGCTTGCAGTGCGTCGACGGTCTTCTTCGCGTCTGGCTTGGCAACGTCATCAGCGAAGGCGATCTTGATCACGCGCAGCTGAACCTGCTTTGGTAGCTTGGTGTAGGCCGTCTTGTTGCTCTCGTAGTGCTTTTTGATCTCGGTGGCTTTGGCTTGGATGAAGGCGTCAACCTTGGCTTGGCTCAGCACGACTTTGTCGCGGAACTCAGTGGGGGCGAAGCGCACATACTCGAGCTTGGTGCGGGAGGATTTGTGGTCAAAGTCCGCGAGCACTTCGGCCTCAGAGATTTGGGTGGCCGAGCGGATGATCTGTTTGAAGCGCTCAGCCAGCATCTCGCGGCGTTGTTGGAGCTTGAACTTCTTCACCGTGATACCCCAATTATAGCGCACATAGCGCGAAAAGAGGTCGTAGTCGAAGCTGTCGTCCTTGCCGCGGATCAAGCTCCGGGGGATGCCCAAGGCGAGGTAGCGGCCCTTGACAAGCATGTCGTTGATGGCCTTGTCGCCGATGCTCATGCCTCTGCGCTCGGCCTCACGGGCCAGCAGCTCACGCACGATGAACTGGTCGACGACATAGCCTTTGAGCTGGGCCATCTGTGCTTCGTCCACCGCCCGCCCTCTTAATCCAGAGACCGACATGGCGTAGTTGAAATCAGTGAGCGTCATGGGGCCGCCGGCGATATCACCCGCGTAAGTCGTGCCAGCTCCACAGCCTGCGGATTGGGGCCCAAAGTTGACGACGAAGACGGCAATGATGATACCGAAGAAGATGTAGATGATGAATGAGCGCGAGTGTCTGCGCATCTGGTCCAAGAGCATATCGGGGCCTCTTCTTTAAGCCTTCGTGTTTATGAGCGGATGACCGCCTCGACTCACGAGCAGAGACGCTGCTCGAGGGCGGCGAAAAGTAGCAGAGGGCTCTTGGCAGCGCAAGGCTGTCCATTCGGTGGGATTGGAACCCTATGAATCGGCCGTTGGGTGGCCCCTTGCCACCTTGGAGACCATGGTGTATTAGGTCCGATGGCTGGTTGCCCCGATTAATCCTGTTCTTGTCGTATCTAACTAGGATTGCATGGGTTTCTGTTGAACCAGCGCGGTGGAGTGGGTTGAAATCAACCACGGTTCCGATTCTCGGGCGAGCCTGGCGAGGCGACACCTCAGGCGAGCCTAGCGAGGCTACCAATGCTCTTTGACTGGGTCTTTGGCCTTTTTTCCAATGATATGGCTATCGACCTCGGCACGGCGACGACCCTGACGTATGTCAAAGATCGTGGGATTGTGGCCCACGAACCGTCGGTGGTCGCCGTACAAAAAAATGGTAACGGCACGAGTCGTGTCTTGG
>JAFCZD010000472.1 GCA_019314525.1 Deltaproteobacteria bacterium | reverse complement strand
TCCGACCCTCGCGGCAACCTCGTGCTCATGACGGCCTTCGGTGAGATCAACTGGCAGCCAACGCAAACGAAAGAGGGCGATCAATGCAATGAAGAACAGACTGTTCATCCCCTCCTCGTCTACTCGGAAATGCTACGGGAACATGACGAACGGGCACACGAAGCAGCGCGCAAGCTCTTCAAAGAGCAGATTCTCCCCCTCTGGAGTTCCACGACGTGAGCCTCGACTTTTCGAATGCAAGGTCGATGATATTGATGCCTTGAGAGCTCTTCCTCCTGAGGCGTTGGCAAACTTCGAGATTAGCCAAAGTGGTAGTCGCATCAACTGGCCTTCAGCTGACCTTGATTTGATCCTCGATGATTTCAGAGCGGTTTGTGACGCGGAATTCGCTCAGCAACAGAAACAGATCATTGCTGCGGACGTTGTTCGCTATGGTTCAGCTATCCGGGATCTGAGGAGAGAAAAAGGACTCAGACAATCTGATGTTGAGTGCGTGTCAGAGAGAGAGGTGCGGCGAATTGAGCAAGGCCAACATGTGCCTCGGTTGAAGACCCTGCAAAAGCTCGCTCAGGCTCACGGTATGGCGTTTAAGGATTATCTGAACGCATTGGCCGCACGAACCTCGCTCGACCCATAACCTCTCCAGCTGGCGCTTTCCACCGAGCTAGCGATCCTCCAGCAACTCCTCCACCAAAAACTGGGTCTTCGGCGGGATCAGCAGGCGGGGGTAGTAGCGCTCGATGATGGTGAAGACCTCTTTCGGCTCCTTCAAGCCAAGGAGCTTGATCAAGAAGTGGACATCGTCGCGATCCATCGAATCGAAGCGGGCGGAGATGCATTTCATGGCGAGCATATAGTCGGCCGTGGGTGCCCAGACCTGTAGGTTGGGTAGGCTCAGCACGTTCTGGCGAGGTGGGTCGCTGTGGAAGAAGGCCTTGGCCGCGTCGTTCAACCAATCTGGAGAGAGGGTGAAGCGCTCGGCGACCCGCTTGGCGGCCTTGCGAATCTCATTCGTGGGCTGAAAGATGCCGTCTACATCTTTGGTTGCCTTGCGTGCCTCGAACACCAAGCACATCACAGCTCCCCCACAGATGCCGATCTCTCCCTTGGCGTCGACCTTCGCCAGCTCATCGTTGAGGGCCTCGAAGAGCTCTTTGATCAAGGTCGCAGCATGGTCAGGCCCGCGCCAAGAAGTTATCGAGCACGAAGATGTTGCGCTTGCGAAAGTGTATCGGCGATTCCACCAATGCCATCGCCTTGAGATTCTCGACATTCGCCACAAAGAAGGGCTGGGGGAGTGTGCCAGCGCTGCCACACCACCAAGGGATGGTGATGTTTTGCTCTGGCGCTTGCTCCTCACAGAGCGTCTCCACGGTGCTGGCTATGAGGCAACGGTGGGTAACCAAAGTGTTAGGCACAGGAGGAGCCTCGATCAGCGCTGCGCTGGGAGTGGCTCGAAAGGCATCCACGAAGTTGAAGAGCCAGAGTCTCCAATCGTTGTTTCTGCTGGTAGCAATTTGCCGCGAGACCTCCTCGATGGAGTTTTGTTCAAGGAAGTTGCGATTCCAGTCACGGTAGCGAGTGATCGCTTTGTTCGAGAGAGCCTGATGGTAGCCGAGGGCGTCGAGGATTTTCGTCAAGGTTGAGAGTCGAGGGTTTGCCTGCCCATTTTCGAGTTGCTGCAGGGTCCTGAACGAGACGCCAACCTTCGCAGCGAACTTACGCTGTGAGAGTCCCAGCTTCTGGCGTTCCTGTCGGATGATCTCCATCTCTTCAGATCATGGTTGACATATTATACTATGTCAACTGCACCTCGAGAAACGAGAAACGAAAGCTACCGCGGCCAGTTCGGGGGCCAGGATAAGGCGAACGCGAAATCATCCCAGTAGATTTGGGCCACGCCGCCGCTATCACGGATGAAGTGCAGGGAGTTATCGCTCGCATAGAGCTTCTGTGGGCTCCAGAGGGTCAGCGGCACGGGGCCTGTGCCCGTGGAGAGCAGGGCGTCGGGGTTGTAGGTCCAATTCGTGACGTTGACGATGGTGGTTGGCTCTGTCTCTCCCTCTGCCTGCGCGGTGATCACGAACCGGCCCGTCTCTGCGTCACCACGTTTGTAGCCCACCTCGAGTGTCAGCCATGTTCCGGTGGGCACCCCATAGTCGGGGTCCTGGCTATGCCAAAGGTCACCCCATTGTGGATTTGTGGGGCTGGGCGTCTTCTGTCCGTGAGCTGCTAGTCGGAGTTTCCCGCTGGCGTCATAGCTGAGATACACCGAGATGCGGGCTGGGTTGGGGTGGTCGAAGAATGTGCTTCCAAACCAATACTCCTGCAGCATGATGGATAACCACCAAGGATCCGCGGTTTCTGGGTATTGGGCCATCAAGGCGATATCGGGATGAATGTAGATCCGCTGGGTGAAATAGAGGATATCCACGGGGCTGGTGGCTTCGCGGAGGTCGATGTGGGTTTGGACGCGGCCTTTCTTATGGTCTTTGTAGCCGTCCACGATGGTCGCGTTCTTCATCCAGAACTGGAGCACGCCATTGCCCGGCTTGCTCGGATCTTCCACAAGGCGTGCGTAGCGGTCAGCCACGGTACCGCCTTCGTAGACGATCCTGAATGGCAGTGGATCCGTGGAGGTAGAACCCTCGGCCGTATTCTTTAGCAGCAGCTGCTCGTGGGCGTCGGCGGGGATGCCCTCAGCCTCACCCACCTCGAAGCCTGTACGAAAGAGTATCGTGAAAGGCGCTGTGTTGCTCTCGTGTGCCCCAAACCCGTCGCTCAGAGCTGTGTCGTTCGGAGCCCTATCAACGATAAGGCTGCCATCTGGCGTTTGTTCGGCAGAACCTCCGCACGCACCCACCATTCCTAAGAGCAGCGTTAGGGCATTCAACGGTAGTCTCATGGGTTGATGATACGCGTTACCCACTCATCTTCTAGTGCGACCGATCCCTCAGGCCCAAAAGTTGTCGTGAAAAAAGCCGTTGACCCCGCAACCTTTGGCAGGCATGGGTCGATAACGTCTTGGCGGGGGAGCAGCGTGACGGCGATGTTGCCGAATGCGATGCGAACTCTCCGCAGATTGACGAGGGGAATCCATGCGTCCACGCGTTGCTTATCTACTTGCCCTGACCTTCTCTGTGGCTGCCCTTGGTGGGTGCACTGCGGAGAACGTCAACTATTGCGACAAAGCCGATCCCACCTGTCCGGCGGGAAAAGTCTGCAATGTCATGACAAAAACCTGTGAGGAGCCCAGGGCCGCGGACGCGACGGTTGATAGAGGCGACCCTGATGGAGGTGTGCCGCCAGACACAGGCGTGGACACCGCCCTCTGGGACCTTGGCGAGGAGAAGCTGGGCCTCGGCGACGCGTGTCAGCAGAGCGAGCAATGTGAGAGCGGCTTCTGCGCTGACGGCGTCTGTTGCAACGGCACCTGTGAGGGTACCTGCCGCAGCTGCGCGGTAGAAGGCCGCGCCGGGGTGTGCAGCAACGTGGCCCTGCACGCCGATCCCGACGGTGATTGCGCGGCAAGCTCCACGGAGTGTGCAGGCAGCTGTAACGGTGCTGGCGGGTGTTTGTATCCCCAGAGCACCGAGCCTTGCGGCGAGGTGAGCTGCAGCGAGGGCGCGCTCACATCCGGCGTTTGTGATGGCGCGGGAGTTTGCGAGCTGATGACCACGCCTTGTGGGGGCTACGCGTGCAGCGGCGACGGGGCCAGCTGCCGCGCAGATTGCACGGACGCCGCCCATTGCACCGATGGCGCACAATGTCTCAACGGCGCTTGTGTTTCGAACCTCGCGCTGGGCGCGAGCTGCGGCACCAACAACGCCGCCTGCGGGAGCGGTTTCTGCGCCGATGGTGTCTGCTGCAATGAGGCCTGTGGCGGCGACTGCCACGTTTGCAGCGCCCAGGGCGTTTGCAGCGCTGAGCATAACGTGCCCTGCGGCGACCCGAACTGTAGCGAGGCGGCCTTGTCGACGTTCAGCTGCAATCAGGGCAGCTGTGATGCGAACGTCGCCCCCTGCGCCCCCTATATCTGTGCACCCAGCGCGGCGTCATGCGCGACGACCTGCGGCGACGACGACGATTGCCTTGGCGGTTATTACTGCGACGCCAACGGCAAGTGTCTCGATAAGAAGGCCAACGGTGTAGATTGCGGCGCAGCCCACGAGTGTGAGAGCGCGATTTGCACCGCCGAGGGCGTGTGCTGCAACACCGCCTGCGACGCCGACTGCGAGACCTGCTATCGCAAAGCGAAGTGCTCCCCCAAGAGCGCTGGCTCAGCTTGCGCGGGCATGCACGAGGACACCTGCTCGAGCGACCTCGACGATCTGATCCAGCCCCAATGTGATGGTGTGAAGCATGATTGCCAGGAGCCCAGCGTAGATTGTGGGGCGTTTTTCTGCATCGCCCGTTCAGGTGACGATGTTTGCGCCACCACCTGCAGCGAGAACAGCGATTGTCAGAGCGGCATCTGCGACCGGCACTTTGCGCTAAAGAATAAATGCGTGCCCGAGAGCGAGATCTGCTTCGTCAGCACCGTGCACTGTCCGGCCTCGGGCGCCAAGGGCACGCGCGGCGCACCCTACTGCACGATCAACGACTGCGTGAGCCGCTCCGAGACGTATATTTCTGTAGACGATGGCGTCTACACCGAGTCGCTGACGTTACAAGCCAATACCCAGATGGTGGCGCCCAAGAGCACGCGCCCAGCGGCGTTGGGCGTGAAGGTGAGAATTGAGGCACCCGGGGAGAGCGCGATTAACGCCAATAATTACACACTGGGGCTCTATGGCTTCGAGGTGGTGCACGCAGTCGGAGCGACGAACACCAGCGGCCTGATCGCCAGCGGAGTCTCGGGCAAGCTCACCATTGACTCTTGTTATGTGCACCATGGCCAGCTTTACGGAGTGGTCAGTGAAACCAGCCTCGAGCTTCGACATTCCTCCATCGACTGGAACGGTAGCAGTGCCATTGTGATAAGCGGTGGCAAGGGAACCATCGAAGACTCATGGGTGACGTGGAATAGCTTTGGTGGTGCGATCCCCGCTGTTCATGTGCTTCAGGGAACGCTGATGATGAAACGCACGCAGGTCGACGGCAACGGCGCTGGTGTGAAGGTAGACGCAGGGAGCGCCGCCATCCTCGACTGCTCCGTCTCCTACAACACCCACGATGGGGTTAACCTCAAACTCGACAGCCCAGGAATAATCATCAATGGGCTGATGGTAAACAACGGTGGCTATGGTTTGAGGTTGGGCGCTGGCACGCTCATCGCCACCAACGTTACCCTCGCCTACAACGACGAGGATAGCTACCGTCAGGCAGAGTGTGTGGGCAGCATACGCTTTCACAACACCATCATATGGGACACCGTGAGGTATGAGAGAGATTTGTACAGCGGCGCTGAATGTACCTTCGCCTACTCCAACCTCGCAGCGGGAGGGGCGTCTGGTACCAATATCAGCGCAGCCCCCGAGTTCGTCTCCACCGACTTCCCTTTCAACTACGCTATCAAGGCCGCCAGCGGGTGCGTGGATAAGGGCAATAACAAGGCTCCGGGCCTTTGGGGACTCGACCAGGTGCTGGTGACGGAAGACATCCTGGGCAACCCACGCTATGTCAACGGACGGGTTGATATGGGTGCCTACGAGTACCAGTCGACCACCCACCCCTGAGCGCTCCGTGAACCCGTTCCCCTGGCTCCAACGTCCGCGCCGCCGGATGTCCGGACCGAACCCCGCACACTAGACCCGCCCAGCCGATGATCGGGCTTGGGGAAGCCAATCATTCTCGCCGAGTTCGATCGTAAGCCGCATGGCCCATCTCTTGCTGTTTGCGAGCGCCAGACGCTCTCAACAGAAGGGAAAGGGGAGGCCATCATGCTCGGCTATCACATACGGATTCGACCCAGGAACTCAGACCATCTGGGCACCACACGGCAGGAACGACGTTTGGTCGCGCGCTCGGTGCTTCTCCGCGGGGCTCGCTTCAAGCTTGTGAGTTTTGGGCTCGGTGAACAACACCTGCACATGTATCCCATCTGCGATCGCGACGGTGCTGGCGAGCTTTCGGGTCAAGTCTCCTCGAGTTTGATCAAGCCTTTGAAACTCGAGGGTGGTTTTGAAAAGCCCTATATCGAACCCCTCAAGGATATGCGGCATGCCTACAACAACTTCAGCTACACGCTTGGGCAGGAGGCACGGCACAACATTCCAGCAGATCGTGCGGGTGAGGGCTCGAATCTTCCTGACCTCCTTGGGTTTCGGCTGATTGGCGCCTACACCCTCGACAACACACGTCGTTATTTTCCAAAGATAGACCGTGCACATCTGCTGAATCTGTTGGGCCGGCGTGAGCTCATTCCAGCGAATGGACCGATGGACGCCATCGTCGACGCGGGGCTGGCCGCCACAGCGCTGCCATCCATCAGCGGCTCTTAGATGCGCTGCGCATCTCCACCCGCACCCTCCAACGCCTGCGGCATGCTCCCCCAGAGCCAGCCCTCGTGCGCGCGATCAAGCTTCGGCTTGCCCTCCACCCGCATAACGAAGCCAAAGCCGGCACCTGAAGTCTCAGCCCAACGCCATGGAGATCGGGCCGCCCAATTCCGGCCAAATCGGTGCTGAGTGTTCTTGGAGGCGCCAAATCGGTGCCGAGTGTTCTTGTCGAGGCCGCGATGGCGCGTCTGAGTGTCCTGAGGCGCCAAATTCGCGTCGGGCGGCGCCAAATCGGGGCTGGGTGTTCTTGTCGAGGCCGCGATGGCGCGTTGGACGTCGAGAGGCGCCAAATTCGCGTCGAGAGGCGCCAAATCGGGGCTGGGTGTTCTTGTCGAGGCCGCGATGGCGCGTCGGGGTGTCCTGAGGCGCCAAATCGGTGCCGAGTGTTCTTGTCGAGGCCGCGATGGCGCGTCTGAGTGTCCTGAGGCGCCAAATTCGCGTCGGGCGGCGCCAAATCGGGGCTGGGTGTTCTTGTC
>JAFCZD010000471.1 GCA_019314525.1 Deltaproteobacteria bacterium | reverse complement strand
CATCCCGGCAGGAGAAGATGAGCGCGCAACAAAGCGCCATGAGAGGCCAACGCATCAGGCAGGCACGCTGTCACTCTGCTCGGAGGGCGTCAAGTCGTACCCACAGGCATCTCGCCCAACGCCCACGATCGAAGGCTGGACCTTTGAACCCCAGTGCGCCAATTTGCAGTGCGCCAATTTGCAGTGCGCCAATTTGCAGTGCGCCAAGTTATTGCACCACTAAGACCAAGGCCCCACCATGAGACAACTCCTGCCCCTAAGCTCTAGGTATCTTGCCATCTCTTTGCTCGTCGCCTCCTTTGCGCTGCCGGGATGTTCCAGCAGGAAAGTTGTGCTCAATGTGGACCAAGGCATGGCCAACGATGCTCCCATCATGCTCGATACCTCGCAGCTACGAGACACCGCCGTGGACAGTTCACAGGACAGTTCACAGGACCTCACCCCAGACGCGGCAACGAGCTGGCCGCCCGAATTCCCAACGAATATCTGCAGCGATGGTGATTGGTGTTGGGATGCGCCGCAGCCCTTCGGAACGATTCTAACCTCCGTTTGGGCCAGCGGAAGGCGGGATATCTATCTGGTCGGCTCCAGGGTGCTCCTGCATTATGACGGGCTAGAGTGGACGCGTGTGGACGTGAAAGCACTCTTCAACGTCGTTGGCCACACGCCATCGTTCCAGGTTGTATGGGGGAGCGCACAGGATGATGTCTATGTGCTTGCTCAGTGGGGTGAGTTGTCGCGAATCCTCCGCTTTGACGGCATGCAATGGAGCCAAGAACTAGAGGTCAAAGGGACTATCACTGCCCTCTCTGGGTGGGGCAATGGGCAACTCGTGGCGGTGGGACAGCAAATGCCCGGCCACAATCGTACGATTTGGGGCCGAAACGTCGAGGGATGGAAAGAACTCGGAACCTTCGGAAACACCTATGCATTCAGTGATGTTTGGGCGAACTCCGCGACAGATGTTTATAGCGTGGCCTTCAGTTTTGCCCGGAAGCACAACGTGCTGGTGCACTTCGATGGCGTAAGTCTAGAGGAAATGCTGCCTCCTGAAGGCGCCACCTTGCGGTCGATTTGGGGTGATGGAACCGATATCTATGTGACCGCGACTCAAGGCACCGGCCCCTCTGTCCTCTACCGCTATGATGGCGCGACCTGGCATGAAGCGCTCAAATCGGCCAATCGTTTCACCAGTCTTTGGGGTCGCTCTGCCAGCGACATCTACCTGGTTGAGAGCAATGTTGGACTCCATCACTACGACGGTAAGAATTGGACGGTGGACTCCAAGCCACAGGGCATCACTCAGGTTCAAGGCGTGGGCTCAGAGTTGCTTGGCATCGGTGGGCTTGGAAACGTTGCGTTGCGAGATAGTACGGGTTGGAAAGGGCTCTCTCCACAAACAAAGCCATTGGAGGGTGTCGCTCATTTGTGGGCGCAGAGCCCCGAAGAAGTATACGGCCTGAGCATTCGTGGCCTGTGGCGCTTTGATGGCAGCGATTGGACCTTGACCAAGGCTGGTGTGCCCGACAACCCACGCGCCTTAGGCGGCCACGACCAGGGGCTGGTTCTGTTGACGAAAGACGCCTTGTGGGCACTCGAGGCAGGGCATTGGTCTGCTCTCGGCACCGGGCCCTTTGATGATGGAAATGCCCTGTGGATCGTCGATCAGAAACAGCTCTTCGTGGGCACCAAACCAGCGAGCGGCGATGGAGCGATCTGGGAGTTTGACGGCAGTCAGTGGACAGAGCACCCAGCTCAAGTCGGCCCCATCGAAGCGCTCTGGGCAAGCGCAGCGAACTCTGCCTACGCGGCAGGCGGGCGTGGCGTGGCCTTCTACGATGGAAAGAGCTGGGAGCTGGTGCACTCATGGGGCGTCACGAATGATGGTTCAGCGGATATCTGGGGAAGTTCCGCTGAGCGCGTCTTCGCTGTCTCTGGTGCGGGCAAAGTGGCTCATTTCGATGGTACACAGTGGAGCGAGCAGGACATCGGCTTTTCGCTCTCAGCTGTGCACGGTTCAAAGGGAGACGTCTTCATCGCTGGTGGAGGCGTTCTGCGTCTAGACGGCACCCTCTGGCGAGAGGAGAACCTCGGGATTGCTCAATCTCTCTACGATATTGTGGCGACCCCATCAAAGGTGATCGTCGTCGGCAATGGTGGGCTGGCCTTGAGCCGGTCACGCTAAAATGCACGTGCACTCCATCCACACGAGCTAGACCCATCGCGTAACTTCCTGGGCAACAGACAGCTGTTTTCACAAAAGTATCCAACACATAGGCTCAATCGAGCCATATCGCGCCACTAAAACACATATTGGGTGGCGCGATGTGGCTCGATAGGCCATACTCAGCTAATATTATGGCACTTTCATTCAATGCCAGCGACGAACTGACCCTTCGTCTGAAACAGACGGACCTCGTCGCCGCCAAACACAGCAGTCTTCTGGAGAGCCTCCAGCCCAGAGACTTGGAGGCCATGAGCAGGCAGGTGCGCATCAGCACCATTGGCGCCACCACGCGCATCGAAAACGCGATCCTCACCGATGCACAGATCGACTGGATCGATACCGTGCTCACACGTGATGGCCGGCCCTCGTCCTTCGCCGCGTTGCGCTCGCAGATCGAAGACAAGCTGTCGAAGCGACATGAGCGGAGCTTAGAAGAGGTGGCTGGCTGCCGCGAAATGCTCACGACAATCTACTCACAGGGGCGTGATCTCTTCCCCCTGACCCTGGCAACGTTACGTGGCCTGCACCAGCAGCTGCTGCAATACCATGCACCCGCTGCTTATCATCTTGGACGCTTCAAGGTCGTGCCCAATTCGGTGATTCAGCGCAATGCCCTGACAGGCACGGAGCGGGAGGTCTTGAAGACCTCTGACCCAGGTCCCTTGACCGATGCGGCCATGTCCGATCTTCTCGATTGGTATAATGAAACCTTGCCGCATAACCCTTGGCCTCTTGCTGTCGCTTCCGAGTTGGTGTTCCGCTTCTTGGCCTGTCACCCCTTCCAAGACGGAAATGGGCGTATGGGCCGGGTTCTGTTCATCCTGGCTTTGCTGCAATCGCCAGAGCCACACTGGAACCAGCTAGCGCCCTATCTGGCCGTTGACCGCGTGATCGAGCAGCGTCGCGTTGAATACTACAGCGTGCTGGCCCAGACATCGGGCGGGCGTTTCGACCCTGATCCACACAACTACAACCTCCCGCTCTTCATCCGATTCATGTCACGCGTTGTTGATGAGGCGCTGGAGGCGGTGAACTTCTACAAGGATCGAGCGGCGGCAATTTTCGACCTGGCGCCCGCCCCGACCACAGTACTCGAGTATTTTAGAGACCTGCCAGAGCAGCGGCTCACCGCCGCGCTCTTGCGTCAAGCGACGGGTCTTCCAGGCCGCACCATCACCCGTGCGCTCTCCACCCTGCTGAACGCTAAACTGATCCAGCGTTACGGGCGGGGTCCAGCGACGCGCTATCAACTCGCGTTTTAGTGTGGTTGCCCGCAGCACCATCCTCCTAGAGCAACCTAGAAGGAAACTGGAATCGACGCCCACCATTCATAAGGCTCACCGAGCACGGCTGAGTTCTTCGAACCATCGCCTTGGTGCACCCCGAAGATGGGCTCCCCACCCTCAGGCCATCGCTGCTTAGCGTCGCGCCTACGCATCCTCACCGTCGCGCCTACGCGTCCCCACTATCGCGACTACACGTCCCTACTATCTGGGCAGTCATCCCCAGCTGGGGATCAGTCGCAGCAGCGTGGGAGTCACCGGCCAGAGGGTGGGGAACGGTTCCTTCGAAGGTGACGAGCGCAACCCAGGAGTTCGAGCCGGGACCAAGAGAGCGTCAGGGGCAACACGCCCGAGTCTCCGCCACCCTCTGGCGAGTCTCGGATCGCGTTTTTCGAAGGTCTTCCCTCATCAGCAGAGGGTGGGGATGACCTGCTCTCGCCGATAGACTTGGGTGGTGAGCGCGGTCGCAAAAGCCCACGGGTGTGCCACAACACTTGTCACTCTGAACTCCGATATTCTATCTGCATCCCACGCTGGGGCTATCTAACCCACCAAGAAGACACCGACGGTTTTTGGCACAAATCATGCTTTTCGGTTCACTGATAGCGAGGGAGCGTATGAGCAAGTCAATGTGTTCGATCGGTGTGGTGTCCTTTCTGACCCTCTTCTGTTTTTCATCGGTGGCTAACGCTGAGAATCTTTGGGCCAGAGGGTCTCAGCAATGGCTGAGACAAGACCGCGTGACGAAGCAGCAGCATCGAAAGCAGGCGTGGGGGAACTACAAGAATAAATGTCGCCAGTGGGGACGCAGACCCACCTCCTCCAGCTTTGCGGCCTATTACGCCTATGTTCACCAGGGACAGAAGACTCCCCTGATGAAGATGTTCATGGCTGGCATCGAGACGGCCAACCTTCCGATCTATCGGGCGATGGATGTTGACCAGAGGGTGAGAGGGAACAACCGTCGTGCCCAAATGAACCAGCCCAAGGTTGAGGTTACTGCTGCGAAGACAACCATCGGTGTTCTCAAAAAGCCCGTCCCCGTTCCCGCGCGTGTACCCACGCTGGTGCCCCCCGCGGTGACCGCTGTGACGCAGATGCTCGAAAAGAAGCTGATCAAGACGAAAGATGTGCCACGCTTCAATTATGCAGCGGAGCATTTTGCCGCGACCCTGGAAAACCCCACAGCCAAAGACATCTTTCAGAAGCTGAAGCATGTGGTCAACGAAGAAGCTTGGGCGACCGCTGACTTGAAGACTGCGCAAGAGTCCGCCAATTATTACTGGGACCCAA
>JAFCZD010000091.1 GCA_019314525.1 Deltaproteobacteria bacterium | reverse complement strand
TGATAGAGAGCGGAGAGTTTGGCGTCAGCGCGCTCGCTGGGCAGCAGCAAGGACAACAATAGCGACAGAACCAGCAGATAGGGCTTGGACATCAACGTGATAACGCAGCACTGAAGTCAATGGGTCTATGGAAAGGAGGCTTGAGGGGACTCTTGGAGTTTCGCAGACCTCTCAGTGCCCATCGAGATCGACGAGCGTCGGATTTGCGGCTGTGGTCTCACTGGGCGCATCCCAGCTCGCGTAGCGCACCCACTGCGGCGTATTGACATCGCCCTCGTTGCGAAAGGCCACCACGCTGCCTGCGCGGTTGCCGTAGATTAGATCTAAGTCGCCATCACCATCGATGTCGGCCAGCGTCGAGCGAAACTCCCAGGTTCCCACTTTTGCCACGGGCCAATCGGTTGTCCCCACCCAGATCGGGGCGTTGATCGAGCCGTCGTTGCGATAGCGTTTCGCGGGTGAATAGACGATGTCTACCAGCGCATCCAAGTCACCGTCACCATCGAGATCACCGATGGTAACGCAGACCTGGTTTGCGCCTGCGCCCAGCAGATCCCACGCCACCTCCCGCTGCCAGGAGGCAGTCGTCTCGTCACCCACATTCTTGTAGGCGATGGGGCCGCCGTATTGCGCGCCGTAGAGCAAATCGAGGTCACCGTCGGCGTCAAGGTCAGCGAGGGCTGGGGTGGTATAACCGAGATAGTTGATCTCGTTCGTCGCCATGGGCGGGTCCCAGGTGCGCCTCCGTAGCCACGCAGGCGCGGTGAAGCTCCCATTGTTTTCGTAAGCTACGATGGGAGTGCCCTGACCCCGCTGGCCAAAGAAGAAATCCAGATCGCCGTCGCTATCGAGGTCACCGAAAGCAGCCTTGCCGTTGCCCTGCGGTAAATCCCACGCGGGGCGGCGCTCCCAGGTGAAGACCTCCTGGCTGCCCTTTCGCACATAGACCTTGCCATTGACCACCAGCTCAGGGCCGATGCTAGGGGGAAAGTCGTTGTTTCCGTCGTTGGGAGGGGGCGCATCGAGGGGAGCATCCACTGCCAGCATGTCCGCCCCTGGTTCAGAGGAAAGGTCGAAGATCTTGCCATCGACCGTCCCGTCGAGCGCGCTGTCTGCGCCGCTGTCAACGAGCGGACCTTTCGAGGAAGGCCCATAGGGTGCGGTGAGGTGGCAATTCACCAGCAGCAGGGACAAAACAAGCCCCAAGGCGGAATGAATGGTGGAAGCGCGCACCCATTGATTGTACCGGTGGGCTGTTGTTTGGGCCAAGGTGGAAATATTTCCCAGGTTGTCTCCCGGCGCCTAGAATCTGTAGTGGAATAGCCAACTCTACCGCTGCGTTTTGTTGAGGCCAACAAGACGGAGGAAGCTGATGATGAAATCCAATCTCTTGACCGTCGTATTTGCGGTGACGCTGGGCCTGGGTGCTGCTGGCTGCAGCGATAGCCTCCCAGAGATCCCCGATTTGGGCATCAGCGATGCACAGGGAGATCAACTCCCCGTCGACGCCAACGGCCTCTGCACTGGCAAAGAAGATGGCGATATCTGCGGCGAAGGCACGATCTGCGTCAATGAAGAGTGTGTGCCTGAGGAGTGTGGCGATGGCTATACGAACCCTGGCACGAGTGAAGAGTGTGATGACGCCAACGACGTAGAAGGCGACGGTTGCAATACGGACTGTACGTTCTCCTGTACCAAGGACGAAGATTGCGACGATGGGTCCTATTGTAGTGGTATTGAGAGCTGCGACACGATCACCCACGCTTGCTTGGCTGGCACCAGGCCTGAATGTGACGACAGCAGCCCTTGCACCGAGAACGTCTGCGATCCCATCACCGATGAATGCACAAACCCTCTGATCGACCTGGATAAAGATGGGCAAGCCTCCACGACGCTGGGGGTGTGTGGCACCGACTGTAATGACGATGATGGGACCACCTATGCGGGTGCTGAAGAGATCTGTGATGGCAAGGATAACAACTGCGTCAACGGCATCGATGAGGTTGCACCCACCTGGTATGTGGACTGCGACAAAGACAGCTTCGCCACCGATACTATCGGCGCCAAGGCTCAATGTGACGCCCCCGCAGCCAGCGTGACAGGCTGTGATGGAGCGTGGACAACCAAGCGGCCTGCTGGCGTCGCCTCTACCGACTGTGACGACGATGATCAGGACGCCTTCCCTGGTCAGACAACCTATTTTACCGCGCCCCAGGACACCAGCGCTTCAGGTGACAACGCTCGTTATGGCAACTACAATTGCGACGCTACGGCTCAATACGATCACACCCGCACCGTTAACGTGGACTCCACTGAGCTCTGTGCTTTGTTGATCAACCCCACATTCTACACACCGATGTGTCTTGGCAGCCCTGGTTGGGACACGGTGGCGACGGTAGGCTGCGGCTTCAAAGGCAGCTATTCCCGTTGCACACTCGACGAATGCAACCCAAAGATTTGGCCAAGTAAGGAATGCACCGGCTATACCCTGAAGTGCCTTGGGGCGAGCAGCAGACTGGAGACGCTTGTTATTGCGGCCCCGCCCCGATGCTTTGTCTCCCAAGCTGCACACCAGGCGCGAAAGGGTGCCCTTGGCGCCTATTACGCTGCGCAAGGGAGGTGAGCGCCAACGAAGTGATGGGCTGTCGCTAGAGGCGCGCTACCGCTGCTCGAAAGGTGGCCTCGAGGGCCTTTCGTTGGGTCTGGAAGGCTTGAAGTTGCTGGGGCGTCACCGTTGGAGTGAAGAGCTGGGTGCTATAATAGAGCGAGTCTGCCAGCACATCGGAGTCACGCTTCTCGGTGAGCTTCATCGTATTGTCGAGGCGTTTGCGCGCTGATTGGTATTTCTTCGCACGCGTCTTGGAGAAGACGCTTAAGCGCTTGAGGTTCGCTAGCTGCTTCGCCTTCTTCACCGTGCTGCGCGTGAGCTTACGCAACTCCACGATCTTGGCGCGCATTTGAGCGGTAGGCGAAAGATAGACGCCACGCCTCGCGTGGCTGATGGAGGCGCAAAGCAGGCAGGCTGCGAACACGAACAATGTTGTTGTCTTGAGCATTATTGTCTTCACTCATCCTTCGTTCGCCCCTTGTCAAAGCACAACACGTGCCAGCGCCAATCGCCTGGAATCATGCGTTGCCACATGCTTATTCCGAAGTTGGGGTGACATGTCTAGCCAGTGGCCTCAGCAGTTTTGAAAAGGCGCACCGTTGGAGCGCCGGCCCATCAGCATGCGCTCTACCCAGGGCTCGAAGAACGCCAGCATGCGGGTTTCGATGCTGGGGTCGTCCTCCAAGAGCGTCAGTGCACGGGCCACCGCCTCCAGAGTGCTGACCATCTCTGCCGCAGGTGCGTGGCGGAGCTGGTAGCGCGAGGCCGGGCCGGGCGGAAGCGTGACCATCTCAGCGTGAGCGAAGACGGGCTCACGGCGCACCATGCGCCGCGTCTGGGTCCAGCTTCCATCAGGGACCAGCAAGGTCACTGTCTCACCCTCTTTGGCGCGGTGTGTTTCATCGAGGCGTGCTGCAGCGTGAGAAGGCGGGGCCTTCGACACATCCGAGGGTGCGTAAAGCAGCAGCCGTCGTTCTGCGTTTGATGGTGCGGCCGCTTCAGCGGAGCTGTCCTCGACGAAGGAGCCACCTGGAAGGCCACGAACGCGAAGCTCGGCTTGTTGCAGCATTTGCGCAGCGAGCTGGCCGCTGTTGCTCAGGCGCACGTAGTCGCGCCAGTGGATGACGATCAGCAGGCGTGTGCGTGTGTTGATGTGCGGCAGGGTGGCGCAGAGGCAGTTCTCTTGGAGAAGACGACACTTGATGCAGCGCCCTGGGGCGAGGCGTAATGCTGGCAGGTTTTGAGACATCAGCGGGGGTCAGCGTCGTCGACAGTTGCTCTTGCAGCGTTTCTTTTCGGTGTCCGCTTTGGTCTTGCAGCTGCGCTTTTCGTCACCTTTGAATTGCTCTTTGCAGCGCTTGTGTTCTTTCTTGGCGGTGGTCTTGCAACGCTTGAGACATTGCTTCTTGCCGTGCTTGGCGATGCGCTTGGAGTGGCGACGCTTGCTCTTGCAGCCGCTGCTCATCACCACGGGGGTGGCGAGTAACATCGCGGCGAGAATCATGGGCCAGATTTTTTTCATCGGTTGCTCCTTGTGGCTGCAGATTAGCGGTGCTCCTTCCCCGGTACAAGGCCGGGTTCTCGACAGGCCAGGTTCTCGACAGGCCGGGTTATCGACAGGCCGGGTTCTCGACCTGGCTGCCGTTGGCTGGCACCATGATCACCAATACCACCATGACCACCAAGACCGAGAGGTGATGCGATGAAGGTGAGCACCGTCGATGAGATGCGTCGGATGGACCGCCGCGCTACAGAGGAGCACAAGATCCCCGGCGAGATCCTGATGGAGCATGCAGGACACGCCGTCTACGACGTGATCCGCGCTCGTGCGTGCGAGGGTATCGCTGGGCGCGAGGTGGTGGTGCTCTGCGGTGTTGGGCATAACGGTGGGGACGGCCTCGTGGTGGCTCGCAAGTTGTTCTCCGCGGGTGCGTTGGTGAAGACGTTCTTGTTGGCAGAGGCGAGTAAATACGGCGGCACACCACGGCTCAATTACGAGATGCTGCGTGGCTGTGGCGCAGAGATTGTCGAAACACCAAAGGTCGCAGAGGTTAGCGCAGCCCTCGAGACGGCTGAAGTCGTGGTGGATGCTGTCTTCGGCACCGGGCTGGCCCGATCGGTGGAGGGGTATTATCACCAGGTGCTCGAGGCTCTGGAAGCCCGTCGGCATCGCCCACAACGCCCAGTCGTCTACAGCGTTGATATCCCTTCGGGAGTTCATGGGGACAGCGGTCAAATCATGGGCATCGCTGTGCAGGCAGATGTCACCGTCACCTTTGGTTTGCCCAAGCAGGGAAACCTGCTCTATCCGGGGGCTGGTTTTTGCGGTGAACTCTATGTGAGCCCTATTTCTTTTCCACCCGTCTTGCAGCGCAATGACGCTCTGGCGGTGCGCCTCAGCGAGCCATCCAGATTGCCCCAGCGGCGCCCGGATGGGCATAAGGGCAGCTTTGGAGACACGCTCTTTATCGCCGGGGCGGCGAGCTATTATGGAGCACCAGCTTTGGCGGCCATGGCCCATTTGCGTGCGGGGGGAGGCTATTCACGTCTGGCCGCGCCACGTTCGGTGACGGAGGTGGTGGCGACCATGGCCAGCGAGGTGGTGCTCGCGCCCCAGAAGGAAACAGCAGCGGGCAGCCTCTCTTTCGACAACGCCGCGAGTCTCGCGTTCCTCGCCGATCGGGTGGACGTCGTCGTGCTTGGTCCGGGGCTCTCTTTAGGGGATGAGACCAAGCGTCTGGTGCGACAGTTGACAGCAGACATCAACAAGCCGCTGGTGATCGATGGTGATGGGCTGACGGCCATCGCTGGATACCCGGATGTGGTGAGCCATCGTGAGGCACCCACAGTGCTCACACCACATTCTGGTGAGATGGTGCGCATCAGCGGCCGCTCCCAAGAGGACCTGGCGGCCGATCCCATCGCTGCCCTGCGCTCCACCGCGGCCAAGTTCAACGCCTATATCGTGCTTAAGGGTGCTCATTCACTCATTGGTGCCCCTGATGGCGAGGTCTTCATCAACAACAGCGGCAATTCGGGCATGGCCACAGCTGGCTCAGGCGACGTGCTCACGGGCACGATCTCCGCGATGCTTGGCCAGGGGCTTGGTCTGGGCGACGCCATACGCACGGCGGTCTTCCTGCATGGCCTCGCTGGTGATCTCGCCGCCGATCATGAGGGTGAAGATGGCATGATTGCACGAGATATCCTCGCCCATCTGCCCAAGGCTCTGCGCGTCTATCGGGACGATTACGAGGCCTTGACCGCTGACTTCTGTGGGGCTGTCCACTGTGTTTGAACCCGCTTTGAACCCGCTTTGAACCCGCTTTGAACCCGCTTTGAACCCGCTTTGAACTGAAAAACGTGATCCAGATCGCAGCAATGGTTCAAAAGTGCTGTCATTTTGCCAAGAAGAGGGATCGCTGTAAGCTGACGCTGTCGCGGCTGGATGCCGCCGGAAGGAGTTCGAAATAATGCGCGCTTTGGGTCTTGGATTGTTGATGGTCGCCGCTATTGGTTGTGGCAGCACGGATGAAAAACCCTACACCAGTACGGATTTCACCATGGAGGCGGCCATTGAACTCTGCTTCTGGGGCACCACCTGTTGCGATACAGCTGAGCAAGGCACCTTCGTCCCTGGCGGGGGCGCCCAAGCAGCCTGCGAGAGCGCGGTGCGTGGTGACATCGAGGCTCTCTACGGCACCGTGCCAGAGGAAGAGTGGCGTGGCGGTGACGCCAAGGCGTGTGTCGCGCGCATTCGTGTTGACGGCGAGAGTTGCCCGCGGAACTTCAACGTCATGGCGATGATCAGCGAATGCAATGTGGTGAGCCCAACTCAGCAGCCGGGCGACGCCTGCACCCACAGCTGGGAGTGCACGACGCATTTCTGCAAGGGCACGGTCTGCGCCAACCCCATCGCCGCGGCTGGCTCATGTGCTGCGGGCGAGCCTTGTGAGGGCAGCTTGGTCTGTGTTGAGGGGCTCTGCCAGGCGCTGCAGCCTGACGGCGCTAGCTGTACCGTCGGCACAGAGTGCATGTCCGGCGCCTGTGGGGCTGGGCAGTGTTATAATTCCGAGAAGTACACTTGCGATGGTGTATAGCGTGTCCCCCCGCCGCTAATTTCCCCACGAGAGGATGCTTTCAATCCACGCTGCGTGCTCTAGCAGCCTCAAGTCCTCGTCTCGTCGCCCCACCACTTGCAAGCCAACGGGGAGCTTAGGCGAGTGCCAGTCGGGGGACGTCCCCATGGGGTGCAGCGGGAGGCTCAAGGCAGGCAGACCCACCATGGAAAAGGGGCAGGTCGCCGTGAGGAGCGCGTCTCGCGTGAGCACCTCTTTGTCTGCGATCACCAGCTGAGTCTCCCCAATCAGCGGGGCTGTGACGGAGGTGGTGGGCGTGAGCAGCAGATCATGGCCTTCCAGGCAGGCATCGAGCAACGTTGCCAGCTCTTGGCGACGGGTGAGCGCCTTAGCATAGGTGTCATCGTCGATCTCCAGGCCACGCTGAAGCAATGCCAGTACATCATCGCCGAAGCGTGCTCGTTCGTCGTCGCTGGCGAGGGCCTCAGCATGCACCTCGGCCGCCTCGTAGGTGAGGATCACCTGGTAGGTCTCGGCGATCTCCTGCCAGTGTTCGCAGGGGACCATTTCCACATCTACCCCCTGTTCGACCAACAAGCTCATGGTTCCTTCTAGCGGCTGCCGCGTCTCGAAGGAGGCTGCCTCGAGTGCGGGCTGGAGAAAGCCGACACGCGTGGGTTTTGTGGGCTCTTCTTCTTTGAAGTCCCGCTCTTCTATTGCAGCGAAGAGGCGCTGCATGTCAGCGATGCCCTGGGTGATCAGGCCCACATGATCCATGGAGCGCGACACGGGAAAGAGCCCCTGACGTGGCAAGCGATCAAAGGTTGGTTTGAAGCCCACCAACCCACAGAGGGCGGCTGGGACGCGGGTGGATCCCCCAGTGTCCGAGCCTATGGCAGCCAGGGCCAGCCCCGCGGCTACCGAGGCTGCACCACCGCTGGTGGATCCACCAGAGATTCGTGCTGGAGCGTGGGGGTTGCGCGCGGTGCGGAAGGATGGGTTTTCCCCTGTGATACCAAGGGCTAATTCGTGCATCTGGCTCTTGCCGAGCAGCACGGCGCCTGCATTGCGCAAGCGTTGCACCACAGCGGCGTCATCCTTGACAGGAGCAGCCTCACGCCAGCGCGGGTGACAGCAGGTAGTGGGCATGCCAGCGACATCCATGTTGTCTTTGATGGCGATGGGCACGCCCTCCAGAGGGCGCGCACGCCCTTGGCGCCACGCCGCGTCCGCCGCTCGGGCGGCCTCTCTAGCCGCCGCGATGTCGAGGGTGACATAGACGCCTAGTTTTTCGTCTAGGTTTTCGATGCGCTGCACAAGGGCCTCAAGGAGCTCGCTGGGACTTAGGGTGTCCCGGGAGAATCCCCAGAGTACTTCACCAATCGTGGGAGCGGACATTCCTTGATTATAACTACAATGACCCCATAAATGCATCTTCTCGCAACCACTCGCGATAACTGGCCTGCGTGCTATGCTGCGCCACGTGGCCGCCGTGGCCCATAGGAGGTTATTTTGAGACGTTTGTTGTTGATGAGCAGCTCATTGCTCTTGGTCGCCGCTGGCTGCTCTGGTCCTTCGGGATCTTCCGAGCAGGCCAAGGCCAAGGCCAAGGCCAAGGCCACGAGCACGAGCACGAGTGGGCCGGCTCGTATCAGCTGCGCCAAGCCTGCCTTTGATTTTGGCAAGGTGGCCCAGGGCACGAAGGTGAAGCATGTCTTTGTTTTGGAGAACAAGGGAGGCGCCCCTCTAACGATCAAACGCGCCGCTGGAGGCTGAGGCTGCACCGCGGCGGTTGTATCGTCGCGGACCATTCCCCCGGGCGGGGAAGGCAAAATCGAGGTCAAGCTCAGCACCGCCGGGCGCCACGGTCGCCTGGCCAAGAGCGTGCATGTGTACTCCAATGACCCGAAGCAGAAGCGCTTCGAGCTGAAGATCCAAGGCGAGGTCGAGGTCATGCTCGGCTTCGATCCGCAGCGGCTTCGCATACGGATCAAGAAGGGGGCACGAGAAAAGAAGCTGGTGCGCATTGTTGGCAAGCTCGCCGCGGGCGTGAAGCTCACGGAGGTGAAGTCCAACAAGCCCGAGCGTGTCGCCGTGAGGCTCGTGGAGGTGGAGGGCAAACCTCAACTCGAGGTGAGCGTGAACGCGGGGGCGAAAGAAGGCCGCATCTCTGCCTTGGTGCAGGCAAAGACCAACATCAAAACACCACCGAAACTCTCACTTTTCGTTTGGGTTGAGGTCTCGGCAGATATCGTCGCCGTTCCGCGTCGAGTCTTCCTGCGCCGCCCCAAAGCAGGTAAGCCCAGCCCACGCCGGATTTCGCTCTACTCCCACGACAAAAAACCCTTCTCCATCACACGCGTGGAAGATCCTGCCGGGGCCGTAGAGGCGCGCGCCAAGCGTGACAGCCCCCATCGCTGGCATGTGGAGCTGCTCCTGAAGAAGGGCGTCGTTGCTCGCGGCGGAAAGCTGAAGATCCACACCTCGCGCTCCGACCAGCGTGTGATCGAGGTGAGCTACCAGCTGCAGCAGGACTTCAAGGTCCGCTCCTTGCCAGCCAAAAAGGTGGGCAAGAAGCGTGGCGGCTGAGTAAGCCGTGGTGCTCCTTCCTAGGGAAAGCTCCAAAGAAGGGGGCACCACGAAGCTGGCGCAACGAGCAACGTTGACGGGGGTGGTGCTCCTCGCTTTCCATGTGGTTGGCATGGCGTTGGCTGGTTTCACCCAGGGCGTCACCCTGGTGGCCTACGTTGTTTCCGCTGCAGGTTTGGTCGCGGTGCCGATCTGCGCCTGGGTCTTGGCGCGTGCCTCTGATCGCCTCGTGGCGGAGAGGACGAAAAGCTTCGGCGGCGCTGCCCTCGCTCGTCTGGTCTTGGGAGCGCTGGCGGTGGCGAGCGTACCCACCTTCTTCACCATCTTCGCGCGCGTTCCGCTGCCTCTCGTGGGGCGGGCGCTGGAGGTCGGAGGGGTCTTGGTCTCAGTGGCGGTGATGGCGGGGCTGGCCATCTTCGCGTTGGGCGCAGCGGATTTGCTTTATCTCGCCACGGCGGGGTTGCGGCGCTTCGCCACCCGGCTGATGGTGTTGCTCCTGGTCTCTTCGTTGGGCACATTCGTTTGGCTGAGCCTCGTGGGCCTCAAGGTGCATGACCTGTTGATGTGGGCAGTGGAGCGCGGTCACCTCAAACCTTATGTACAGGGCATCGAGTGGCTCTCTGGGGCTGGGAGCGTCTATTTTGGTGGCCTGGTGGGTGCGCTGGGCCTCGAGCTGCCTTTCATGCTGCTCTTTGCCTGGCGCTTTGGTCGCGACGCCACCGCCGGTCTTGATGCTCTCCGTCGCGGATTCGCCCGCGTGGGTGCGGGTGACTTCGAGGAGGGCGTCCAGGTGTCAGGATCCGACGAGGTCGCTGAGATGCAGCGCGGATTCAACCGGATGCTCGAAGAGGCGCGGCAACGGCGTTTCCTCGAGCGCGCCTTCGGGCGCTACGTGTCTCCGGTGGTGCTCGCCAAGCTGCGTGAGCAAGGCGGCGCTTTCGGTGGTGAGCGGCGTCTTGCGACGGTGATGTTTTCCGATATTCGTGGCTTCACGGCCATCAGCGCCAAGCTCCCTCCAGAGCAGGTGATCGCTGTACTCAACCGCTACATGTCAGCGATGATCGATGTCATCGCCCGCTATGACGGCTACATCAATAAGTTCGTTGGTGACGCCATCATGGTGGTGTTCAACGCTCCCATCGACCAGCCTCTTCACGCTGCTCGTGCGGCCGCTTGTGCGTTGGCGATGCAGTCCGAGCTTGCCTGCGCCAACGCACGTGGGGATTTTCATGAGGTGGGGGGCCTGGAGATGGGCATTGGCATCAACTCTGGCCCACTGGTGGCGGGAAATCTCGGCAACGAGCGCCAGATGGAGTTCACCGTGTTGGGAGACACGGTGAACGTGGCCAGTCGGGTTTGCAGCCACGCCAAGGCCCACGAAGTGGTGGTCACCGCGGGGTCTGTTGACGAGCTTGGTGAGAGGGCGCGCGGCCTGGCGCAGTTGGGGAATTTGGGCGCTGTGGAGCTCAAGGGCAAGGGCAAAGTGCAGCTCTATACCATCGAGGGAGAAGAGCTCGAGGCGCTCTTTGTGAAGGGCTCGTCAGCCCTTCACGTCGCCTGATTTGGAAGCCTCGAAAAGACCAGCTGACTAAAAGACCTTGGAGGCGCGAAAGACCATGTTGTGGTCGAAGCCTGATGGAGCAAACCCGAAGCCATAGAAGATGTCGATGGCGAAGGAGTCAAGGACCAGCAGGTGTACGGCTGGCCCAAAGGCGTTGGCCAAGGCGGCAGGGGCGTTGTCGTCACCACGGCGCTCGTGGAAGACCACCAGATCGTGGAAGACGCCCAACTTGAAGCGGTCATTGTAGATGCTCACCCGAAACGCGATGTCCAGGGTGGCGGCTTCACGCAGCCAGTAGCGGTTGTCGAAGAAGACCCGCGCGAAGTCCGCGATGGGGCGCTCTTTCCAAAAAGCAGGGTCACCTGAGAGCAGCCACCCATGGCCACGAAGGATCAGGTTATGGTGGCCGATGTTCCAAACATATTGCCCCCCGACGCGTGTCTCGACCCACCATTGTCGGTGGCTCGAGACCTCGAGCCGGGCTGATGCCCAGAGTTCGTCCTGCATGTCTCGGCGCAAGACGTCTCTCCCCAGCGCGAGTTTTGCTCTGACGTCAGCGGCGAAGGTGTCGATGCTCTGCGTGTGGTAGGTCGGGCTGCCCGCGCTATCCGAAGCCTGTTCGAAGCCCCAGAGCCCGGTGTTCGCGTAACCACTGCGTAGCAGCAGCGAGAGGCGACGCGTGGCCAATAGCTCAAGGGCGAGCAGCACCTCGGCCTGGCTGCGGAAGTAGTTGTCGAGGTTTAGGTCAGCTCGTTGAAAGCGCGAGATGGCGCCCGCCCCGTCGATGCGGGGCGCGAGGCGCCGGACGAAGAAGGGCAAGCGATAGGTGCTGGAGAGTCGACCGTGGACCCATTGGAACTTTGGGCTCTCGGTGAAGAGGTATTGCCGGTAGGGGAAGGCCACAGAAACTTTGGCTGAGAGGCGGTCTTTGGCAAAGAGTGTGCTCTGCTTGGCGACGGAGAGAGAGGGGACGACTCCATAGGTCGATCTGAGGGCGACGTCCACACCCCACCCAAAGGACTCCCGTGTGAGAAAGTAGAGGCGCAGCTCACGTCGCGTCGCTCGTGATCCATCGGGCGCCTTCACGGTGGGGCTGACGTTGCGTATGCGATAGTAGGCGCTGCGGAGGTTGTATTTTCCTTTGATGCGTTTGAGGGCTTCTTGGAGCGTTGGGCGATGAAAGACTTGCTCGGGCAGATAGAGCTCCACGCGCCAGAGCAGCGCCTTGACGGTGCTCGCGCCCACAAAGGTGATGCGGACCATCGTGCCTTCATCGATATGCAGGGTGACGCGGCCGTTCGCGAGCAGCGCCCACCCCCGGGCTAAGGTGTAACCGCGTCCTCGGTAGACGATGAGGGCCCGGCGCAGGGCGTCTTTCGCCCAGGCCCGCGTGGGGCTGGTGGGTGGAGTGCCGATGGCGCGCCGCAGATCTTTCGTGCAGACGAGCTTCGTGCCCACCAGCTGCACCTGTCGGGCGATTTTGGCTTTGCCCTCGGCCCGCGCGCCGTTGAGGGGCAGGGTGATGAGGAGCGGGATGGTGAGCAGGAGGGCACGCCTAAAGAGCAAAGTGAACACCTGTTAACTGCTCTGAGATGTCCCACAGTTGCTGAGCCAGGGCCTGATCATGAGACCGTGCGTTGGAGTGCACCTTGCCAGGAGCGCCCCAAACCTCCATCAACCCGGTGGGGCCATAATATTCTCCGCCCTGCACCTCTGGGGTCGTGGCTGCCATTAGCGTGGGCAGCACACCCTGGGCTGGCTTCATCGCCAGCAGAGAACCTGCGACCCCGGCTCCGGGGAGGTCGCGCATAAGCTGAGTGTGCGTCCACCCTGGGTGGGAGGCGAGGCTGATCACCTTGGCGTCCGTTGACCTCAACCGTCGCTCTAGCTCATAGGCGAAGAGCAGGTTGGCAAGCTTGCTTTGCGCGTAGCAGCCCCAGCGGCTGTAGTGTTGTGAGCCATCGAGGTTATCAAAATCGATCTTGCCCTTGCGGTGCATGAGGCTGCTCAAGGTTACGATCTGCGCGCTAGGGGACTGGCCGAGCAGGGGCAGTAAGAGGCCTGTGAGGGCAAAATGGCCAAGGTGATTGGTGCCGAGCTGAAGCTCGAAGCCATCTTCGGTCCTGCTCAGTGGAGTCGCCATTACCCCGGCGTTGTTGATCAGCAGGTCAAGGCTCTCGAAGCGCTGACTGACTTCCTCGGTGAACTCACGTATGGAGGCGAGGCTGGCTAGATCAAGGCGTAGGACATCTGCGTCACCCTCGACCAACTTTCGGGCAGCCTCGCCTTTATCCGTGTCGCGGCACGCCATGAGCACTTTGGCGCCCTTGGCGGCGAGGGCTTTGGCAGCCTCGAAGCCAAGGCCACTGTTGGCACCTGTGACTATCGCCACCCGTCCCGCCTGTGAAGGGATACTTGCCGCTGAAAATGTCACCGATCCTCCTCGAAAAGAGTCATTTTAGCGCGGAAGGGGGTGGGGGCAAATAGGCAGCGGGGGAAACTTGCTTCAATCGAGATCCGCGCCCGTCTTGCGCTGACGCCCCCAGTGCCTCCGTCATTCCCTCGACGCGGGAATCCACAACCTCCGTCATTCCCGCGGAGGCGCGGAGGCGGGAATCCACAACCTCCGTCATTCCCGCGGAGGCGGGAATCCATTAGTCTTGCGTCTATGATTAGGAGCGTATCTCGGCTGATTCTCTTCATGGTGTGCATGAGCGGCTGCAGCGCTGACGCGTTGCGCCCGCGCAGTAGCCTGCCCCCAGCACCCGCCGTGGTGGACTTTTTCGCCGATCCCTTCACGGCGTGGCCTCTGCTCTTGCCTGGGATGCAAGCCCAAGGCTTCTCCAGCTTCGACCGTGAGGGTGGCAACGCCGACGGTTTTCGCGGTCTCTACGGCACGCTCTCCCGCAACGCTCAAGGGGAGTCTGTGATCGTGCACGCTGTGGGCCCCGGCGTTTTGCGCACTCTCTGGTTCACAGGGGAGGAAGAGGGGGGAGAACTTTTGGACCTCGGTGTCTTGCGCTTCTACCTCGACGGCGAGGAGGCGCCGCGTTTCGTTGCTAAGGCTGAGGCCTTTTTTGCAGGGCGCGCGCCACCCTTTGTGAAACCTCTTGTGGCAGACAACCACATCAGCAGCGGCGCTTACGTCAGCTGGAAGGCTATCCCTTTCGCCAAAGCGTTGGTGGTCACGACCTCCAGGCCGCCACGCTTCTTCGCGGCGCAGGTCGACACGTTTTCTCCCGATACGCGCGTGGAGAGCTTTGACCCGTATTACCCTTCGAAGAGCGGTGAGGCGCTCTTTAGGCGGGCTCTCCAGGGTCGATGGGGCGACACCACGTTTCGCACTGTTCCCCTGCGTTATGAGCACAGCGGCGCAGGCACCATCGAGGGGCTGCGCTTCACCCCGCGAGGCTCACGTTCCACAGAGGCCTTGAACCGCGCACGGGTGCAGATCTCTTTCGATGGAGCAGCCAAGCCGCAGGTCGATGTACCTCTGGGTTTCTTTTTTGGTTCAGCTCTGGGCGAGGTCGACATTCGAGCGGTGGCCTTCAGCCTCGCTCCTGGCGGGAGCTACGAAAATCGCTTCCCCATGCCCTTCTGGCAGGGCTTCTCCCTCACCATCAAAGGCATGGATGGTGTCGTAGAGCTCGCTGTGGGCAAGGCGCGTGATCCCAAACACGCTGGCATCTTTCACGCACGCTATGCGTATGTGAAGGAGCCCTCCTATGGTGTAGACGTCGAGCTGCTCTCCTTCAAAGGCGCAGGAAAGCTGGTGGGCACCGTCTTGGGCGTCACCCCTCGAGCCCCTGAAGACACGCGCTGGTGGGAGGGGGATTTGCGCTCCTACGCCGATGGCATGCAGACGCCGCGTTTGCATGGCACCGGCGTAGAAGACGATCACCTCGGTGGCTGGTCCAATACCTTTTTCTGCAACCCCTTCTCGTTGCCCATGCACGGGGCGCCTGCGTCGCATCTCGTCGGGCAATACGGGCCGCAGCTCAACGCTCACCTCAGCGCTTATCGTCTCTACCCTGGCTTGCCCTTCTTTCGTTCGATCTCACACGGGATGGAGCACGGCAGCGAAAACCTGATCGACGTCGAGTACCGTGCTGTGGCCTTCTTCTATGCCCACGACGGGGTGTCGTTGGTGAGCGCCGATGCGCTCGACCTCTTTGATGGGCGCGAACGTGATGCGCACGGTTATGAGGTTGAGGGCGCGCAGTCCTTGGAGGAGGTTGAGAGCGCCTTCGAAGGGCGCGGCTACGCGACCCTTGTCACAGGCAAGGTCTTTCCTCATCGCGGGCGCGCGCGCTTTTTGTTGCGACCGAGCCAGGCAAATCATGGCTGCTTCTTGCGGCGGCGCTTTGACCAGAAACAAGGCGGCCAACGCGCAGCGGTGGTGGTGGATGGGCGGGCGGTGACGGAGTGGTATGCCCCTGGCGGAAATGGGGTGTTGCGCTGGGCTGAGGACCAAGTGTTCTTGCCAGCGCGTGTGACCCGCGGCAAGGAGCGCATCCAGGTGGACATCCTTCCGCGAAAAGAGAGCCCCCTGTGGGCGCCTGCACGCTATGAACTGCTTTGCGTGCAGCAGGGCAAAGACACGGGATTGGCAAACACAGGGCGATAGAGGTCTACGTGTTTTGCGCTCCCCCATAGCGATAGGTTCTTCCAGCACGACCCAGTAGCCCTCGACAAAGCCAGCCCTCCTACGCAACACTTCGCCAAAGGGGGGCGCTGCCACATAAGGCGCCCAATGGAGGTGCTATGGCGTTGTCCAAGTGGCGTTGTGATGTGTGCGGATATATCCATGAGGGCCCTGAGCCGCCGGCGATATGTCCTGTCTGCGGCGTTGGACCCGAGCTTTTTTCGCTCGTCGAGGAAGAGCCCGCCCCTGTTGCTCTCGACCAGCAAGCCGAGGGCAAGCACATCGTCATCATTGGTGGTGGTATAGCGGGCTTGCGCGCAGCGGAGTATGCCCGCAAGGGCGATGACACGGCGCAAATCACCCTCGTTCACAAAGAGCGCATGCTGCCCTACAACCGGCTGAACCTCACACCGCTCCTCGCTGGAGAGGTGGAAGAGGGACAACTCCTGCTTCATGACGCCTCCTGGTACAAAGCACAGCGCATCGAGACCTTGGAAGGCGAGGTGGTGCGTATTGATCGTGACGCCGCGACTCTCTTCTTACGTGATGGGTCAAGCCTCGCATTCCATCGCCTCGTGCTAGCTAGCGGGGCGCAGCCTTTTGTTCCGCCCCTCGCGGGTGTTGAACGTGCTGGAGTGCTCTCCCTGCGCACGCTGGACGACGTGCAGCGCATCTTGGCGCTAGCGCCGCGTGGCGCGCGTTGTGTTTGCATCGGTGGTGGGCTCTTGGGGCTTGAGGCTGCTGGCGCGCTCAACAAGCGTGGCGTCAGCGTCACCGTGGTGGAGGGTGCGCCCTGGCTTTTGCCGCGGCAGCTGGCTGAGCCTGCAGCAGCTGTCTTGGCGGGTGAGTTGGACAAGCTTGGCATC
>JAFCZD010000470.1 GCA_019314525.1 Deltaproteobacteria bacterium | reverse complement strand
CAACCCAAAAAATAGCCGAAAGATCGAGTCCGCCAGAGGCGTGCTACACCCTGGAGACCTGATCTGGGTCCACTCCCCGCCGCGCTGGCTACGTCGGCGCGCCTGGGGCGGGCCAGGTGAAAAGATCACCAAGATGGTGCTCGATCAGCGACCGATCTTCGAAGGCACGCTCTTCACCTACGACCATCACAGCGGATATGTGCTGACGATGATTGGGGGTCTGGACTACGACCGCAGTAACTACAACCGTGTCGTGCAAGCCTGTCGTCAACCCGCGAGCGCCTTCAAACCCTTCTACTACTCTCTCGCTCTCGACAACCCAACGCTGTCTATGGCGACCATCCTGCAGGACAAAGCCCACACGCCCGAGCCTGGTGAGACGTGGAACCCGCAGAACGTGCACGGTACCCTCAGCGGCGAGGTCACCATGCACTACGCCCTTGTCAAGTCGCTGAACCTGGCCTCCATCGATCTGCTGCGACAGGTGGGCTTCAAGGAGACCTCACGCTGGGCTCGCCACCTCGGCTTGAGCACCATCGATCCCAAGCAGGCCGAGAAGGTGAAGTGGGGTTTGGCCCTCGGCACCCAATGTGTGCGCATGGATGAGATGGGGCGCGCTTTCGCGACCTTCGCGCGTGGAGGATCCCAGCGCGATCCTGTCTACATTCGACAGATTCGGGACCGGAGTGGACAGCTCATCGAGGACCATACCGTCCCTGAAGACCCTCTGCTCAGCGAAGATGACCGCCTTGACCGCATCTGGGCTACTGCGCTACCAGCGCCACGACAGGTGATCGACAGCACCACAGCCTACCTGATGACCAAGCTGCTCCGCGATAGCGTGGTGCATGGCATCGCAGCGCGCTGTCAGATCGTGCCTGTGCCCACCGCTGGCAAGGGCGGCACCAGCGGGAAACGCCAGGATGGCCACGCACGCGTCTGGGACCTCTGGTTCGTTGGGTTCACCTCCCAGTGGACCGCGGTGGCCTGGGTGGGAGACGACAAGAACCGCTCCCTCGGCCAAGAGGAGGGCAGCTACACCGCAGCCATCCCCATGTGGGCCAACTTCATGAAGCAAGCGGTAGGTAAACGCCCCCATAAGGAGCTGCCTGCCTCATCCAGCAAAGGTCTGCGCGCCACACAGATTGACTTTGCCACAGGCAAGGCACCCCAAGCAGGACACAAGAGCGTGACGATCTACTATCGACCGGGCAGCTTCACGCCGCCCGTGGCGAAGGCGGCTGGGCCCGGATAAGCAAGTGCACGCAAGTGCACGTCATTCCCAAAAGTGGGAATCTACTCAGATGTCGAGGGCATCGAGGGGGTCTTTGGGGTTGAGCTTCTTGCGGCGCTTTTGGGGGGTGTAGCGGGGGGTGTCTGACGACCCAGAGGACGAGGATCCAGAGGACGAGGACCCAGAAGACGGAGTTCTTCCCGGGGAGCGCTTGCCGGTGATCTGATCGATGACGTCCTCGTTGGGATCACTGGAGCCACCCTTCTTCGGGACGATAGCGTTGACGAGGGGGTCAGAGTACTTCTTCTTGGGGTTGTTCATCTTGCGCGCTTCGCGAACCCTCGCCGCGGCCACCTTATCGATGAGCACCAGACAGAAGTTGCCATAGAAGGCCGTCTCATCGAGGGCAAGCAGCACGGTGTTACCCGCAGGAGGCCACTCCAAGTGTGACATCTGACTGTCACCCTTGACGTCAAGCTTCCACTTCACCTCAGCGGGACCAAAGCGACGCTGCATCATAGCCGCGAAATCCTGGAAGGTTTTCCCGCGAAAGAGCGCTGTGTTGAAGGCGATGTAGAGCTTCCACAGCTTCCCATGATGAAAAAAGAAGAAACGCCGGTCGCGCTTACCCCAGCGCACCACCATTGACTCGTCGTTCTTGTGGGAAAACTCCTTTTCCACCAAGGAAACGCCCCAGGGCGTGCGTTTACCCGTGAACTTCACATGCCCCTTCTTGAGCTTTTTCAGGGTTGCCATTTTTTCGCGCTGGATACGGTCCTGCTTCAACGCATCAGGCTCCCTCTTCAGCCGTTTTTCGTAGCCATCCTCGATCTGCTTGGCGAGCATGCCAATGACCTTCTGGCTACTCATCTCCCATTTGAATTTACCGCGCAACTTACCGATCTCATTGCGCGTCATCTTCGATGCAACCGTTACCTTCTTGCGACGCTTCTTCTTGCGGCGACGTTTCCTGGCGTCCGCATCCACAGCAAAGACGAACGATAGAGCAACAACTAACAACAGGAGCGTTCGGGCCTTCATGGCATTCCTCCGAGATCTAAGCCGGCATACGTTACCATCGGTACCAGATGACGACAATTCCTGAGGAAAGGTTGCCTTCAGCTAAATGGTCTTGTGGGGACGGCCCTCACCCAGCGCCTATTCACGCCTGGTGACAAGAGCGGAGCTCTTGGCTGCGGACTTCTGCTGAGTTTGAGCGGGACGAACGTGCAGCAAGGGGGGCAAGGAGGGCAAGGGAGGCAAGGGAGGGATGGCGGCCACGGGAGCGATCTGCAAAGGCGCAAGGGGCATAGGTGCCGATTGGCCCCGTGGTGTTGATGCCTTTGGGGTAGCGCTGGCTACGAGAATTTGGTCGGAGGGGAAGATCACCCACAGGCGTCGGCGCTCCTTCATGGGCACCCCATGCTGGTCCTTGCGCAACAACTGGTAGGGATTCTTCGCATAACGCGAATCCTCACCGTTGGAGGAGAAGTCCACCCAGAAGGCCGAGCGCTTCTCACGAACATCCATGTGGATAAAGGGTGTATTGGGGTAAAATCCCACGCCGATCTTCTTGAAGGACTTCATCACATAATTGCGTAGCTTGCGGCGGCTCACGCCCTCGACCCTGAAGTCGATGGCCCGACCGCGGGTGTGATAGCTACGCTTGAGCTTGGCCACTCGAGGGCTGCGGTAGCCGCTGTAAACGATCAAACGCCGCCCTTTGAAGGCGCGTGAAACACTATAGAGGCTCTTAACGAGGCGTGTATGAATCGTCTTGCGCCGTTTGGTCTGATAGCAGCGCAAGAAATGTGACATCTGTTTCGGGGCCCGCTTGTTGGGGCGACCACAACGATCAAAGAGGCGAAGGGTGAGGCTCTTGCGAAAGTTCGCATGATAGAGGGTCATGGGGGGGAAACGGTCCTTGCCGCGGCAGCGCCTGCGCGCCTTACGACGCCTCTTCTTCGTGCGCGTGCCCTTCTTGGCGATCTTCTTCGTGCGAGCTTTGGTGCCCTTCTTTGCGGTCTTCTTCGTGGCGACTTTGGCGCGTGTGCCCTTCTTGGCGGTCTTCTTCGTGATCTTCTTCGTGATCTTCTTCGTGATCTTCTTCGTGGCCTTCATGGCGACTTTAGTGCGTGTGGCCTTCTTGCTCTTCTTCGTGGCCTTCTTCGCCACTTGACGGTGAGTCTTGGCCGCTTTTGCGGCCTTCGTTTTGCCGGCGCCCTGCGCCGCGGACGCAGAAAGAAGAAGGAAACCAGGGAGAATAAAGAGGAGACGCAGAGAACACCGCATACTCCACGATTAAGGGACACCGATCATGATGTCAAAAAAATGCCCGTCTCCAGCGAGAGCAACAAAGGCAAGCATTCCTGGGGAATAAGTCAGCTAGTCGTCGAAGTGGGACCAAGAACCCTTGGTCGTGTTGAGGGTGCACGACGAGAAGCCGGCTCAATGTTTGTGAGACAGAACACTAGTCGTCCAGGCCAGCCACCAACGACGCCAAGGCGTTGAGCGCCTCGAGGGGGGTCATGTGGTCGGGCTCCAACCGCCGAAGAGCAGCCAGCACGGGTGACTCGGAATAAGGAGGTGCCTGGCTTGCGCTGGATCCCCGCTTTCGCGGGGATGACGTGGACGTGGGATCTGCAGGGGATGACGTGGACGTGGGATCTGCAGGGGATGACGTGGACGTGGGATCTGCAGGGGATGACGTGGGCGTGGGATCTGCAGGGGATGACGTGGGCGTGGGATCTGCAGGGGACGTGAGAGGATCTGCAGGGTGGATCTGCAGGGTCTCCAAGGGATGACGCGGGAGGTGCGGCGAAGAGGTCCAGTTGGTCCGACCGCCCGTATCCCCGCAGCGGGATCCCCGGCACCTCTTCGCGTCCCTCGAGGACAGCCAGCGCCTGGTGGGCCCGGTCCAGAACGCGGCGGGGCAAACCCGCGAGGCGAGCGACCTCGATGCCGTAGGAGCGGCTCGAGCTACCCGCCACCAATTTGTGCAAAAAGACCACCCGCCCCTGCCACTCTCGAACGTCGACTTGCACGTTACGGGCGTAGTCCTTCACCGTCTCCAGCTGGCAAAGCTCGTGATAGTGCGTGGCAAAGAGACACCGCGCCTGCACCTCATCATGGAGATACTCAGCGACGGACCAGGCGATGCTGATCCCATCATAGGTGGAGGTCCCCCGACCGATCTCGTCGAGCACAACCAGGCTGCGTGCGGTGGCATGTTCCAGGATGGTCGATGTCTCCTTCATCTCCACCATGAAGGTCGACTCCCCACGGGCGAGGTTATCGCTGGCCCCCACTCGGGTGAAGATCCTGTCCACCACACCGATCCGTGCCTCGTCACAGGGCACGAAGGATCCGAGCTGGGCCAACAGCACGATCTGCGCCACCTGCCGCATCACGGTGGACTTGCCGGACATATTCGGGCCCGTGAGCACGAGCATGCGCGCGCCCTCGGCGTCCATGAGGATATCGTTGGGGATGAACTCCCCAGCGGCCATATAGCGCTCCACCACCGGGTGACGACCGCCGCGCAGCTCGATCTTGCGCGAGTCGTCTACCGCAGGGCGCACATAACCATGCTCCTCAGCCAACTGAGCGAGGCCCGCGAAGACATCCACAGACGCCACGCGCTCTGCACACGCGGTCAAGCGCGCCGCGTGCAACGCGACCTCCTCACGCAGCTCGGTGAAGAGCTCTTGCTCGAGCTGCACCCGGCGCTCTTGAGCACCGAGCACCTTCGACTCATAGTCGGCCAGCTGGGGTGTCACATAGCGCTCGGCGTTCACCAGGGTCTGCTTGCGCTGAAACTCCTCGGGCACGCGGCTAATGTTCGCCTTGGTCACCTCGATGAAGTAGCCGAAGACCTTGTTGAAGCGGATCTTGAGCGAAGAGATGCCGGTGCGCTCACGCAGCTGCGCCTCCATCTCCAAGATCAACGCCTTGCCCCCCTCTGCGAGCTCGATCAACTCGTCGAGGGGCCCTGAGAAGCCCCGACGAAAGATGCCCCCATCACGCATATGGGGTGGTGGCTCGTCAGAGAGGGCCGCGGCTAAACGCTCCGCAACATCCGCCAAGGTATCCTCGGGCCAGCGCAGAAGCTTGGGGAGCTCACGCGAGAGCGCCTTGCCCCGCGCCTTCTCCAATACATCCCAGAGCGCAGGCAATCGGGCCAAAGACGACCCCAAGCGGGCAAGCTCACGTGGCGTCGCCACCTGCAGCACCGCCCGCGCGGTGAGGCGCTCGAGGTCGTAGACATGACGCAGCGCCTCGCGCAACACCTCACGACTGCTGGCCTGCTCCAAGAGCAGCTCCACAGCATCTTGGCGGCGCCTGATCGCCGCCACGTCCAAGAGCGGCATGGCCAGCCAGCGGCGCAAAAGACGCGCGCCCATGGCTGTGCAGGTCTCGTCTACCACCGCGAGCAGCGAGCCCTCACGCCGGCGCTCCATCGCCGAAAGAAAGACTTCGAGGTTGTGGATCGTCGCCTCGTCGAGCTGTAGGTGGTCAGCCGCGCGATAAACGCTGACACGACAGCGGGGCACGCCTCGGCCAGGCTGCGTCTCCTCAGCGTAGGCCAACGCCAACCCCGCGGCCTTTAGAACCAGGGGCCCCAAGCTCAGCTGATCAAGGGGGAGCTGTGACTTCTCTTCGAGAAGCCGACGCGCCTTGGCCTCGCTCAGCACGAGCTCGTCGTCCAAGGCCTGCCAGAAACCACCCATCTGCTGCTCGAGCGCCTTGACGCCACGGGCTGCGCCCTGAGCATAGACCGTCTCTTTGGCGTGGAGCCGCGCGAGCTCGTCCACGACGGCGCCATGCCCCTCCACCTCTGTCAACCGCAACTCGAAGGTAGAGAGATCAAGGGCCGCGAGGCCGAAGCGACCCTTGGAGACATTGGGCCAGAGAGCGACGAGATAGTTATTGCTGCGCGCGTCGAGCTGCTCTGTGTCCACCACCACGCCAGGCGTCACCACCTCGGTGACCTCACGTTTGACGACGCCACGAGCGAGCTTGGGATCTTCCACCTGCTCGCAGACCGCCACCTTATGGCCCATGTCCACCAGGCGTCTCAGATAATTCCGCCCGGCGTGGTGGGGAACCCCGCACATCGGTACCGGGTTTTCTTTGTTCTTGTCCCGGCTGGTGAGGGTCAAATCGAGGGCCGCCGCCGCCACCTTGGCGTCCTCGAAGAACATCTCGTAGAAGTCGCCAAGCCGAAAAAATAGGATGGAGTCCGGGTAACGCTCCTTGATCTCGCGATATTGCAGCATAACGGGCGTGTTGGGGTTGGACGAAGGCATAGGTGGGTGGATCAAACACGGGCAGGCGGTGGCTGTAAAGGGTTGACCAGCAGGAGAAGCCTCACGCGTGTAGATCGGCATACACGCATTTTTTTGCCCCAGGCTCTCTGTCTCCTTAGGATGGTGAAGGGGAGTTCAGCCCAGGAGTATGTTGATGCTTGAGCAGGAAAAATGGAAAGACCGGATTGAGGTCTCTCTCGACAACAGGCAGATTTTCTTGCTCTTTAGCGCCAGCGCCGTGCTCTTGAGCCTCGTCTTCGCGCTGGGGATCGTCATTGGACGTCGGCTAACGCCTGCCGCGATCGCGGCGCCCAAGACCGACCCCCTCGCGTTGCTCGATCAGATGGCTGAGCCGAAAGAAGAGCACACCCAGCCCACGCTGAGCTTCCCCAATGCGCTCTCAAAGATCTCGGCGCCATCCCCAGCTGCCACACCTGACGAACCCGCCGCCAACCCGGCCAAAGGCCAGGGCCAGAGCCCAGAACCGAAGCTTGCTGCAAAAAAGGTGAAGCTGGCTAAAGGCCCGGCAGCTAAAGTGACCAAAGCGCATAAGCCAGAGCGACCCAAAGCTGACAAGGCCCCAGCACAAAAGAAGGCTGTGGCACAGGCTGCAAAGAACTCCAAAACGAAGGAGCCCAAGGCGCGCAAGGCCGAGACCGACGACAACGATGGCGCGGGCTTCACGCTGCAGCTCTCATCCTTTCAAGACAAGCATGAAGCCGAGCAATACATCCAATCGCTGCAGTCCAAAGGACACAGCCCGCAGGTGATGCCAACGAAGATCCCCGGCCGGGGCCTTTGGTACCGTGTACGCGTGGGTCGCTTCACCAGCTGGAAGGCTGCCATGGACGCCAAGGTGCGCTTCGAACGCGATCACCAGCTCATCGCCTATGTTGCGCGTCGTTAGCCTTCTGAATAACTCTCCCTGTCAGCTCACATCCTTCCGAGCAATCTCCTGTGTAAGCTCACTGGCGTCGCGCAAGCTGTCACCCTTCTCTTTCAGCAGCTCTTTCAGCCGAGGCAGCTGGTCAGTGGGCAGCTCACCACGCTCGATGGCCATGACCAGCCGATTAATCGCCAGCATATCGGCCTCCGCGCGCGAACGCAGAGCGCCATGCATAGCTTTGAACTTATTAAAGAATTCCTGTAGCTGGTCGCCCTTGCGTAGGTCCCAAATCTTGTAGAGGCGGTTGGCTTCAATGTCGTTGAGGTGACGCCCGATCTTGTAGATTGGCCCAGCATATTTGTGCGTCATCACGATGCCATAGGCGGCGATGAGCAACCCAAACGCGACCCCGAAGGCGACGAGCAACAAGAGTCGCTTGTGGTCCTGGGCCGCCAGCTCAGCGTCCAGATACTTCACCGCCCCCTCGTTGAGGGTCGCCATGGCGCTGGCACGCACCACATCAGAGGCCTTGCGCATCTCTTCGTACCAATAATAGCCAAGCCCCGTGGTGAGCAACGAGCTCAGGAGCACCATCAAGGCCGTGAACCTGAGCTGCACCTTGCGGTCGAGCAGGTAATTACGGAGCTGGCGTCGCTGTCTGGGGGCCGTGCTGGCCATGATGTGGTCCTTGTTCGAGTTTCGACGCCCTAGCTACAATTGAAGGCGTAGGTCAATTTGCGATGGTTGCCCGAGTAACGACCAAGCTTGAGCTTCTTCAAGTTCGCCAAGAAGGCGTTGGAAAAGCTTGACGAAAGTTCCACGCCACCCGCCGAAAGCCCGGCGGAGCTGACGCGCCCCGCCGGATCGATATAAACCGTCACCAGCAGTCCCGCTGGTGCCGCACGCCCTGTCCCACGGAGCAGCTTCTTGCAGGACCTACGCAGCCGGCGCGCCTCCTTGCAGCCGGCGCCAAGGGCGGTCACTGGGTCGCCTCCGCCGAAAGCAAGGGGGATGCCGAACTCTGCCTCTCCACCGCTCGGCGGGTCGAACCTCGCACCCTTCATCACGCCGACAATGCAAGCCTCCACAGCCCGCGAGCCTACACTGCTGCGCTCCACCATCAACCACTTGACGCGACCGCTCGTGTCAATACGGAAGAGCAGCTTGATCTTGCCTCCCAGATACTGCAGGCGTGAAAACTCCCTGTTGAAGCAGGTCGTGGCCGCAGGCAAGCGCACGTTGATCTCATCTTGAACAGCGTTGGGATCGATGCTGCCCAAGGTGCCCGAAGCTTGGAGCTTGGCCCGCTGCCCGCCTGGGACGTGCCCTCCTGGGACGTGGCTCCCTGGAACATGGTTACCAGGCCGGCGCCCAGACGCCCGGCTGCCTCCACC
>JAFCZD010000469.1 GCA_019314525.1 Deltaproteobacteria bacterium | reverse complement strand
CGGGCGGCCTGTGATGTGTCGCTCGATGCCATCGTGGATTGTGTGGAAGGCTACGTGGCTGAGCGCTTCTGTGACCTCCTCTACGGCGACAAGACCTGCACGACAGGCGAAAGTCAGTGCTCGGGGCGAGGGCAGGAATGTAATGTCGTGGCGAGCTTCGATAGCTGCGCGGGCGATAGGTTGACGCTCTGCGTCGATGGTTATCAGCAACAGGTGGATTGCAAGAAGCTCGGCTTTTTGGGCTGCTTGGACGAGCGCTATGGCGCCAACTGTCGAGCCGAGCCAATCTACAAGTAGGCGTTGGTGACGAAGAGTAGGCGTGTATTCGTCACACCACAGCTTGGTGTGAACGTTTAGCTACCCTTAACGGTTCACTGTGACACCCCCCCTGTATAAGCTTCTGAAAACATACGATATGCGGTGTTGGCCCCAACCTTGCTATTGCTTTGGTGTGCAGCCGGAGGATTTCAATGCATACCAATTATGGCTACCGTTTAGGGCCACTTCGAGCACAGGTGGAATTGCTGAGGTCGGCGGACCTCTTTTCACACCTATCCGCTGAAGACCTCGAAGCCATCGCGCGGCGCATGAGCGTGAGGCGTTGGCATGGGAGCGCCATCATTGTCGGTCAAGGAGAGCCCGCAGCAGGGCTCCACGTGGTCTTTCGCGGGCGAGCCAAGGCGGTGCTCTTTGGCGACAGTGGTCGTGAGATAACACTCGCTCGCTTCGCACCTGGCGGTTTCTTCGGCGCCACGGAGCTCCTCGATGGCCAGGCGAGCCCCTCTCATGTGGTGGCTGAAGAGGATTGCGTTACCTTGCACCTCGCCGCAGAACTCTTCCTCTCATTGCTCGAGCGCGATCCAAAGCTGATGAGGCAACTCTTGGTCGTCATGGCCAAACGCGTTCGCCGTGCGGGCGAGACCATTGGGAATCTGGCGTTGCACGATGTGGTCTCCCGGCTCACCCGTACCCTGGTATCCATCGGTGAGGAGCAGGGTGAATCCATGGAGGATGGGGTGATGATTCGTTATCGTCCCACTCAGCAGGATCTCGCCAATATGGTAGGCACCTGTCGCGAGACCGTCTCCCGGGCTCTCTCTGCGCTGGCCCGACGAGGTTTGGTGGTCTCCAAGGGGCGCTCCCTCCTCCTGCGACATGCGCTGCTGCAAAACACGCGGGAAGCTGCTTGACCGCGCTGATTTAAGAGGCCGAGTACGCGCGGCCGGTCACTTCGATTTGACAGCTGGCCTACCTTTGTCTAAGAAAATTGGGCTCTAATCCTCTAGGTGCTCTTGTCGTGACCAACGTCGGCCCGGGAATTCGTCCCACTCTCGCACGCATTGATTTGCGTGCTGTGACACATAACCTCAAGCAGGTGAGGGCGGCTATTGGACCGCGGCCAGGGATCGTGGCCGTCGTCAAGGCGGACGCCTATGGTCATGGAGCCGTGGCGGTGGCTCGCATCTTGGAGGGGGCGGGGGTCTGGGGTTTTGGCGTCGCCACGGTGGAGGAGGGAGTTCAGTTGCGGCGAGCGGGGATCCGCTTGCCTGTCCTCGTGATGGGCGCCGCCTTTGGAGACGACCACCGTACCGTGATCGCACACGATTTGCTGCCCATGGTTGGTGACCCAGGGGATATTGACCGTTTTGCCGCGGCCGCTCGCGCAGAGGGCTGCTCGCGTTTCACCTTGCATGTGAAGATCGACACGGGCATGACGCGCCTGGGTGTAAGTGAGGCGCTTTTTGAGGAATTCGTCCGCCGCTGCGCTCAATACTCCTGGCTACGGGTTGATGGCTTGGCCACGCACTTCTATGCGGCCGAAGAGCAAGATGCACAGCCCACCCTTGACCAACTCGCGGCCTTTTTGCGGTGTGTTGAGTGCGCACGGAAGATGGGTGCGGTGCCGCAATGGGTACATGCGGCCAACTCTGCAGCATCGTTGCGCTTTGCTGCGTCTCGTTTTGATTTGGTGCGCGTGGGGATCTTGCTCTATGGGGCTCAGCCCAGCAGGCATGTGCCCGCTATCGACCTCAAACCAGCTCTAAGCTGGGAGACACGCATCAACGCGATCCGTGAGGTGCCAGCTGGCACCAAGGTCAGTTATGGCGGCAGCTTTGTCACTTCACGAGTTTCATGCATCGCAACATTGCCTGTAGGGTATGCGGACGGCTATGCTCGGGCCTTGTCCAACCGGGCACAGGTCTTGGTGCGCGGACAAAGGGCAGCCGTGATTGGGCAGATATGTATGGACCTCTCCATGATTGACGTGACTGAGATCGACGGCGTCGAGGTGGGCGATCGTGTAACCCTGCTCGGTGGCGAGGGTGACGATGTGATTACGCCAGTTGAGCTCGGGCGATGGAGTGAGACGATCCCCTATGAGGTCTTGGCGCGCATCTCTTGGCGGGTTCCTCGGGAGTATCCTGAGCTTGAGCCTGGAGAAGTCGCGCTGGCAGGGTGTGTTCAGTGAGCGGACGGGTTATCCAAAGCCTCGCAGACGGCATTGATCGAGCGGTCTCTGCTCCCTTGCGTTTTCTGCAAGTGCTTGGCGAGATGCTGATGCTGCTCGGGCAAGCGACCCTCTGGGGGCTTCGTCCGCCCTATCGTGTGGGCCTCGTCGTTCAGCAGATGGAGTTCATCGGCGTGGGCTCGCTGAGCATCATCATCCTCGTGAGCGTCTTCACCGGTGGCGTCTTCGGGCTGCAAAGCGTGGAAGCGTTTCGCACCTTTCAAGCTGATGGTTTCGTGGGCATGGCCGTCTCCTTGACGCTCACCCGTGAAATCGCTCCCGTTATCGGTGCGTTGATGGTCGCTGGCCGCGCCGGGTCTGCCATGGCGACGGAGCTCGGCTCCATGCGCATCAGCGAACAAATCGACGCCATGGCGACTTTGGCTGTGAATCCCATCCAGTACCTAGTGGTGCCCCGGCTTATCGCTGCCACGGTGATGATGCCCGTCTTGACGATGGTCTTTGACCTTTGCGGCATCACGGGCGCCTATATGTTCGTGGTGGGTGTGCAGGGCGTCGATCCGGGCCCCTTCATCCACAACATCCGCTGGTTTACCGATTCTTCGGATCTGCTCATGGGCTTGATCAAGGCCGTGGCTTTTGGGCTGATGGTGGCTCTGGTGGGTTGCCACCAAGGCTACAATACCTCAGGGGGCGCCCGTGGGGTTGGCCTCGCGACCATGCGCACCGTGGTGATCTGTTCGGTGTCGATCCTCATTATTGATTTCATCATGACGGACATTCTAATCAGTTTGGGCATGTGATGTTTGGCGGTCGTCGTGCGAAAGCGAAGGAACGAGCGGCAGCCGCTGCTGCGGCGCGCTCAGAGCGCTACCAGATCCAAGTGCGTGGCATACGCAAGGATTTTGGTGAACATCATATTCTACGTGGGATCGATCTCGATATCGAGCGTGGGCATATCAATGTGATCGTGGGGGGGTCGGGCGCAGGCAAGTCCGTAACGATGAAGCATCTGATCGGCCTGATCAAGCCCGATGAGGGTCAAATCTTAGTGGATGGCGAAGACATCGTGCCCATGGACGACTTTGCCCTCAATGAAGTGCGCACGAAATTCGGCATGCTCTTTCAATATGCAGCGCTCTTCGACTCGATGACCGTGGAAGAGAACGTGCTCTTTCCCTTGATGGAGCATCAACGGCGGTCCAAGAGCCTCGCCGAGATGAAGGAGATCGTGACTGAGAAGTTGCATTCCCTTGGCCTCTTCAACATCGAGAAGAAATATCCATCAGAGCTCTCGGGCGGGATGCGCAAACGTGTGGGGCTGGCACGGGCGATTGTGATGGAGCCGGAGATCCTCTTTTACGATGAGCCCACCACTGGGCTCGACCCCATCGCCACGAAGAATGTCGATGAGATGATTCAGGAGATTTCCGAAAAGTTCAACGTGACCTCGGTGGTGATCAGCCACGATATGGCGTCGACGTTTCGCATCGCGCATCGTGTGTCGATGCTCTATAAGGGGCAGATTATCGCTACGGGCCCCCCCAAAGAAATACTCAAAAATCCACCCGACCCCTTGCGTGAGTTTCTGGTAACCTCGGGCACTGTCGAGCTTCCCCCTGCGGGGGAGGACGACTGAAAGGACGCGTCCTCGTTGCGTACATTGGGCCCCGCGATCAAGGTCAGTATTACGTTTCTGCTGGTAATAGCAGGAGGGTATTGGGCCTTCATGATGCTGGCAAAGGGCAGCTGTGCCGGTGAAAAGAAGCACATGGAGGTCTTCGCATATTTCAAGGATGCGACCCTCCTCGTGGAGAAGTCACGGGTTCAAATCTCAGGACTGAACGTTGGCTATATTACCTCCCGTGAGCTCAACGTGCGGCCTCCACGGCCAGATCTGATCGCCGCCAAGCGTTTTGCCAAGATCAGCGTTGTGCTCAACCGCCCGGTCACGCTCTACACCAACACCATCATCTACAAGCGGGCTGCTTCCCTGCTCGGAGACTTCTATTTGGAGATCGATCCTGGCACGTATGAGTGGGTCGATGACAAGGGCAAGCGGCATGTTGGGGAGACCATCAAAGATGGCGATGAGTTGCTTTTCGTGGTGGAGGCGACCACGACGTCAGGGGTGATCCGGCAGGTCAGCGATCTTATGCCCACGGTCAAGGCCCTGCTCCAGGATGTTCGGAAGTTCACCAAGGGGCCTTTGCATTCCATCGGCAAGAATATCGACGATGGCATCACGGAGAACCGGAAGTCACGGAGAACCGGAAGTCCATCAACGCTATCGTGCGCAATATGGAGGTGATCACCCGTGATATTCGTGGTGTCACCGCCAGTTCCCAATCCGACGTGAAGCATATCCTCACCGACATCAAGCAAATCACTGCTCAAGTTCGTTCAATCCTTGGTGATTCCAAGGCTGAAGACGGCATTAAGCAAGGGGTGAAGAAGCTTACCTCAGCGGTGGACAAGCTTGATAAGGCGATGAACACCGTCGGGGATATCACCAAAGATGTGCACAGCGTCACCAGTGATCTCAACGCGGGCAAGGGTACCGTTGGGCGCTTGCTCAAGGACGAGGCGCTCATCGATGATGTCGAAGAGGTCGTCCGCGAGACAGGCGGCTTGATCAAATCCTTGACGAGCCTGCAAACCATCGTTGGGCTTCGCAGCGAGTACAACTTCCAGGCAGGCACCATCAAGACGTATCTCTCCATCGAGTTACGTCCACGCCCCGACAAATACTACCTCATCGAGCTGATCGACGACCCCCGTGGGCGCCGCGAAATGACCACGGAA
>JAFCZD010000468.1 GCA_019314525.1 Deltaproteobacteria bacterium | reverse complement strand
CATCGCCCTCCCTGGGCGAGGAGGGGCCCTCATCACAGGCGTTTTCGATGATCATATTGCCTTCGGCGCCATCGAGCTGGTCAGCGAGGCAGCCGCCGACATCTTTGTCACCTATCTTGACGCCACAGGAAGCGCACGCTGGGCCGCACACCTTTGGAGCCCTGGCGAACATTGGGTGCAAGATGTGGCCGTCTCGAGGGATAGCGCCTATGTCATTGGCGGGTTCAAGGAGAGTTTGACCGTGAATGAGACCCAGCTCTTGGGCACCGACAACTCTTCAATGTTTATCCTCTCGCTGCCCCTGTTGTAGTCTCCCTCTATGTGCCGTCTCCTCTCCCTACGAAATAAGCTCTCGCCCCTCGGTGTCGCCGCCCTATGCCTGCTCGCGGCCGCACCATCCTCCGCGCAGCCATCGGCGAACGACCCCCGCGTGCAGATGCCACAGCAGCTGGTGCGAGCCAAGGAGCTGGCACGGGTAGCTGTGGTCGCAGCGCGCAACTTGAAAGAGAAATCGACCCACGCCATCGCCACGATCCGCGGCCAACTCACGGGCATGCCTGTGAGCATGGTGGTGGAGTGGGTGGACAAGCTCGAGGTGACGCTGCCTGGGCAAGTGCGCGTGGCGCGCGAGGTGGCCAAGCGCACAGGCGCGAAGATGGTGCTCTGGGCCGACCTCTCCCTGCCCGATCAGATCTTCGTCTATATCGCCAAGGGTGACGCGGGGCGGATCCTCGTGCGCAGCGTGCGCTCTGAGGGCTCGAATGACAGCCGCCTCGAGGCGATGTCGCTGATCGTGCGCTCCTCCGTCGCCGCGCTGGCCGCGGGAGCAAAGATCGGCTTTTTGCCGCCGCCTGCCTCACAGCCCGTGAAGGCAAAGGTCCAAACGCCCGCCTGCCCTCCACGCCCACCCAAACGTCGCGAGCTGCTGACGGGCGAGGTGAGCTATGGCGTTTTTGGTTTTGGCAGTGAGGTCTCCCATGGCGCCCAGCTCGGCCTCACGGGGCGCGTCTTACCGTGGCTACGACTCGGTCTCTCTTTTCGTGCGCTACAGACAATGCGGGCCGATGGGCCTTCGGCGCTTGTGGTCTTCGAGCGCTATCCCCTGGGCCTCGAGGCGATCGCGCGATGGCGGCGAGGCCGCCTTGGTGTCGAGGGAGGCGTAGGGATCTGGGTCGAGCGACTGCAGTGGACGGTCACGCCCAAGCGGGTCGAGGTGCTCGCCTCGGGAGAGACCAGCCGGTGGGTGATCGCGGGTCAGGCCTTTGGCGGCCTCTCCTGGCGGCTGATCCCTTCGGCGGCCCTCACCCTGCGCCTTGGCGTCGATCTTCCCCATGATACCCGACCCTTCGAGGTGCAAGGCCCCACCCGAGAACAGGTCGCCGACCCCTGGCCTGTGCAGCCCTGGGTCCTGGGAGGGCTGCGCTTTGCCCTCTTCTGAGCATAGGTGAAAAGAGTTCCGTCCGATGACCGCTCTCTTTGCACTTTGATACATGAGAGCAAGCTGGAGAGATCCTTTGATTGGGAGCCATGGGCACACAGCCATTAGATGACGCAGATCTTGCCTTGGTTCGGCGTGCTCAGCGCTCTGCTGCCGCCAAGGAGGAGCTGCTGGATCGCTTGATCCCCAAGGTCCACCAGACCATCTACTGGTTGGTGGGCGGTGATGCTGAGGCCCCCGATCTGATCAACACCTGCTTGACGGAGATCCTGGTGGCTCTGCGGGCCTATCGTGGTGAAGGTTCTGTGGAGGCCTGGGCGCAACGTATCAGCTATCGGGTCGCCATGAGACACCTCAAACATCGCAGAACACGTGAGCGGACCTTCGCCCTCGTCGATGGGCCCGAAGCTGCAGGTTCATCAAACCCTGAACGTGAGGCCCAGCAGAAGCACCTCCGTGAGCGCCTGCAACACCACCTCCAGCGCCTCTCTGCTGAGCGACGTATCACCCTCACCCTGCGGGTCGTCAACGGGCATAGCGTGCCCGAGGTGGCAGAGATCACGGGTGTCGCCCTCAACACAGCGCGAGACCGCATTCAGACTGGGTTACGTCAGCTACGCCAATTTCTTGGCAACGACCCCCAGCTGCGCGGCATGCTGAGCGAGGTGAGTGTCTGATGAACGATCTTCCCCTGGGCTGCCAGCGTTTCATGGAAATTCTGGAGCAGCGCCTCAACGAAGAGACCCCAAGCGCCGAGGACCTGGCGGAAGCACGAGAGCACGCCACAGAGTGCAGTGAGTGTGGCGCCCTCGCTGGCGCCCTGCGCGTCATGGCCACGCCCACACCACCCTCGGCCGCGGAGCATCAGGCCTTCAAAGAAGCGGCCCTTTGGGGCGAAAAGATCGTGCGGCAGCGACGAGGCCAGAGACGAGCGATGTGGGCCATGGCCGCGGCCGTCTCCGGTGTGGTGCTGGGCATTGTGATCTGGCGTTTTGCCCACCTGCCCGCGCAACCCACAGCCCAACCCCAGCTCGCGCTGGCGCAACCGTGGTGCGGCAAGACCCATTTGACGGTGGGTGAGCCGCTGAGGAGCTGCGGGGAAGCACGACCGCTGAAGCTGCGTGACGGCTCACAAATGCAGCTCACTGCTGAAGGCGTAGCGACATTGTTGCGAGCCGACGGAGCCGAGCGGCGCTTGCGCCTTGAGGGCGGGCGACTCACCGTGGAGGTCACGCCTGGGACGGGTCGCCGCTTCGTGGTGGAGACGGCCTATTGTGAGGCGAAGGTCCTCGGCACCGTCTTCGAAGTGCGCGTGGTGGACGGGGACGCCGAAGTCGCGGTCGTGGAAGGCACGGTAGAGGTGGCCGCCAAGGATTCCCCCCCAGAAAAAATAAAAGGTGGCTGGCAGCTGCGGGTGCGCAAGCGCCGCAAGAGCGCCCTCTCTGCACGTCGAAGCGCACAAATCATGCGAGCGTTGGCACCAAAGCCCATGGCCAAAGACGCAGAAACTCCCACACCAGCGAAGGATGCGAGAGTGCCTGATATCAAGCGGACGCCGCTTGCGCAGCAGGTGCGTGCACCTGCCCTGAAGCTGCTGCTGAGCCGCGCACGAAGCTGTCGCGGCGCTCGAGACCTGCCCTGTGCGCGAAAAAACTACCTGCTCCTGCAAAGGCACCATCGCGCAGCGCCGGTGACCATCACCACGCTGGTGGCTCTCGCCGAGGTAGAGCTCGCGTTGCGTCAGCCCAAGGCGAGCCTGAAGCACAGTCGCCGCTACCTGCGCTTACGACCCAAGGGCACCCTCGAGCGCGAAGCGTTGCACGCCGAGCTGCGAGCGTTACGAGCCTTGGGACGACGGGCCGCTGAGGTGCGCGCCTTGAAGCGATTCTTGAAGCGCTTCCCATCGAGCATCCACGCCTCCACCTTGCAGGCACGGCTGAAGACGCTGCAGCGGTAGGGTCTAAAGGTCCAGGGATCTAAGGGCAATCCTTCGTGAACCGCATCAACACACCGCTATCGGCGTTGGTGTTGAAATAGCGATCGTCGATCCAGAAGAGCTCGTCGGGGCCACCTGCAAGCAGATAATGTCTCGGCGCCGAGGGGAGAAAAGAGGTCTCTGACGAGGAGGGCAAGAGCTGCTGACCCTGCCCACCCACAGCATCAACCCAACCCAAGAGATGAAAGGTCGCGTTGAGCGCCGTGCCCCAGGCCGCGACCCAAAAGCGATCGTCGAGCCAGCGCACGGCGCAGGGAAGACGAACGCTCGGCGCGTAGAAGGTGATCGGCGTGCCCATGGGTTTGGCGTCGGACGCGCTGAAGAGCCGGCAAGTGGGTGGATGATGGGTGCAAGCCAAAAAACGCCCGCCACCATAGCCGAGGGAAAGATCCCCAGAGGAACCGTTGATAGCCAGAACCTCTGTGTTCACTGCGACGATCTCTTCTCCCTCGATCAAGGCGAAGACGCCATCTGTTTGCTGTGGGTCGCTTAGACGCCAACCAGAAAAAAAGACGCCCAGACGCTCATCGTCGCCGCTCATGCGCAAGGCCTGAAGGCTGCTCAGGGGAAGATCGGGTCGCTCATCGGGGATCGTCAAGAGCGTGCCCCTGGGGGCGAGATCTGCGTCGAAACGGCGCACTCGCACCACGGAATCACCGCCAAAGCCAAGGTCCGTGGTTGCCTCGGGGCCCTCCACGGTGGCGATGGCCAGCGTGTTTCCTGTCCACTGAAGATCGTGCGCGCGCAAGTAGGTTTGGGTGGTGACGAGCGTGCGAAGGCTTCCGAGTGGAGCTGTATCTGGCACACGCCGAGCGTAGATCCCACTCTCCGGGTAGGTGTAGCCGCTCGCGTCCCGTAGATAAGCCATTTGGCTCCAGAGCGCGACCCATGCTTCGCCCACACGCATCACACCCAAGAGGCTGTGATTCCATGAGGCGTCTGTTTGCAGTGGGGCCAGCTCGGGCTGGAGTTCCACAGGAGAGCCAAGGGCGCGCCCCTCATGGGAGAAGCGTTGAAAAAACACCTGCGTTGAGAGCACCGGCGAGGAGAGCGCGTCCGGCGAAGCCTTGGTGATCACAGCGAACTCACGCGAAAGCCCGTCAAAGGCGAGCCGATACTCCCTTGCCCGGCCTGTACTCTCTGGGTTGATGGGTAACTCGTGCTGCAGCTCCTCGGCCTGCCAGGCACAAGGCTCGCCGAGCACACCAGCGCTTTGCGTCTTAAAGTCCGCCTTCGCCGTCTGGTCGTCGACACGCGGAGCCACGACCTGCGCACTCTGCGGGCACGCAGCAAGAAGAAATACGACGATGAAGAGGGTATGCGCGAACACGGCTCTCATCAGCACCACTATACACCCTTCAACCGTCAACCCCGACGACGCCGAAGAAAGATCCGTCCGCCACAGGCC
>JAFCZD010000467.1 GCA_019314525.1 Deltaproteobacteria bacterium | reverse complement strand
GCCACCGCGGCCCGCCAGATCGAGCGGGCTCGGCGTGCCCTGCTCTCGGGCATCCGTCGTGCGTTGATGGAGACCCTCGCGGTGAATGAGTCCACCTGTCAGAGCGTCCTGGCGCTGGTGCGCAGCAATTTAGATGTCTCCGTGCGGCATTTGCTGAAGACGTAGCCATACGCCAGCGGCCTCTATCTCAACCAGTACTCTTTCGACTGAAATGTCTTGGCAGCGATGGGAAGATCGCTCACCAGAGCGGGCGCAGACGGGAAGCCACATGGCGCTGACGAACGGGTTCCGTTGTTGCTCTTCGCCGTTGATTGATCGGCGTTTGCTCGCGGGCCGGATTGGTTTCGGTGAAAGCCTTATATGATGGTGAGTTTGTGTGCCCAAACTTCTGAACACGACCATCACCACGGTGCACTGTCACCCCACCACCTGAACCGGAAGATTTGTTTAGTTGCCGTTTAGCCATCCAGATCTTCTGCTTAATGCAGTTCTTCTGCCCCTCCGATGGCGCTGATTTGAGGCGTCTGTACAAGTCCTCCAGGGTGCCTGCCGACGCCTGACTCGATGAAAAAAGAGGGACAAAGAGAGCCACCAGCAGCGCATATCTCAGGAAGACCATCATCTTCTCCTTTCGCTTGCTGCGCGCGATCAGGCACACAACGGTTACAACTGTCGACGTCCATTGCAAAGAATATGCCGTTTTCACGCGACCGATATTGCAGTTTGTTTCAGAGATTTCTTGCCCGTTGGGGCGACCAGACCAGCCACATGGTGTTTCGTTTTGAGGGGTGACGCTCACTCTTCCCCTGGAAGCTTTGTGGGCAGCAGCCCTGGGCTGTCTGCGATACTGGGCACCTGAATCGTCCCGCATGGACCTCGCCGCCGATCGCCTTTAGCGCCTTGTGCAAGTTGCCCTCGGCTCAGCAGATATTTGCCATCGACGATCTTGGTCAATCGGAGAGGCATAGCGTCCCTGCTTTTCGAAGCTGCGAATACCGAGCCGTCTGAAGCCGACCTGATAGGCAAAATAGTCGGTCAGCCCTTCGTTGAGCGCATTGCCTGGGAATTCCAGGTCCCGCCGTGGGACCCAGCCTCGCCAGCTAACACTCTCTGAGGGCTTATTCGCTTTGTTGTTGAAGATAGGAAGTCATGCCTGAGATGAAGACACGGAAGCTTCTGGAGCGGTTGCGCTCTTGGAAATCGAGATGGGGGCCGATAGCGCGGGATCCTGATACCTTTTGGTATGTACCCCTCGTTAGCCTCTCCAACTCCATCGAGGGGTTGGAGAGATGGTCCGGATCGCGGAACTTCACTGCGTTTTGATGCGTTCTCAGCCCCTTGACGCCAAGAGCTTTCTCGACGGCGCATAGGTCGCCGAGATACCAACTCTCGAGTTCCCGACAGGCGACACGAACAAGCGCGTTTGGATGACCCGCCTCGGAGCAGAGCGCTACGAGTCGTGCTTTGACGTCTTTGCAGTCAGCGGCATCTTGATCTCGTAGCACAATGAACTGAGTATCTGGCGTGCGCCAGGACCGCATCTTTCGCACGAGTTGTTTCTCAAGGTCTTGTTTGCCCTCGAATGGAATGAATCGGAGGGAGAACCTCTCCATGGGTAGAAAGCGAGGGAGGAGGCCTTCCAAGAGCTTCTGTGCCGATAGCTCCTCGAGGAAGAACACAAGGGTAACCATTATGGATTGACTCCATCAAAGAAGCCTTGCTTCCACAGGTAGCCCATCTTGTCTCCGTCTTTCATGTACACGCGGATCTGTTCGTCGTCCTGAGCACGGCATACCTGCGTATACCCCTCCTTTTTGCTCAGCCAGAAGACCTCCTCCATCCTGACGGCGTTGAGGAAATCTGGGGAATGGGTGGAAACGAAGACCTGTCCACCCCGTCGTGCGTAGTCGCGAAACTCCTCGGCCAGCTCATAGAGGAGCGTTGGATAGAGCTGGTTTTCGGGCTCTTCAACACAGAGCAGGGGGTGGGGCGATGGATCGTAAAGCAATACGAGGTACGCAAACATCTTCATCGTGCCGTCAGAGACATACTTGGAGAGAAAGGGATCTTGAAACGCCTCGTCCTCAAAGCGCAGGAGCACTTTGCCTTCCTCGGTAACCTTTGCGTCGACCTTTTCGATGCCAGGAACGCGCTCGGCGAGTCGAACGAGGATCGTCTTGAAGATGTCCGGATGCTCTTTGTGCAGAAACTCCGCGACAAGGGCGAGGTTTTCGCCTTCTCGTGACAGGTGTTCAGCATAACCGGCCTCCGGCTCTGCTCGCGTGCGGTTGATATGGACGTCTGAGATATGCCAATTCTCAATGAGATCGCCAAGGGCCATGACTGCCGGGAAGCGTTGGAACTGAGCGAGGCCTTTGACCGCCAAAATGTCTGCGGACTTGAGAGACTGCTCCTCTCGGATGAGCTGTGACTCATCGGTCACATCGTCCATCTCGTTGGTTACGGCTGTTCCTTTTCCTCGGGAAAAATCCAGAAAGTGCCAGGGGCGCCCTTTGCTGCCACGACGGTACTTCAGGACCTCTCGCTCGACGAACGCCCGACCTCGTTCCTCACCGATGGAGATGAAGTAGGTGATCAGCGGTCCGCCTGGATTTTCACGGAATTTCAGCTCGATCTCGATGCTCTCAGTCTGCTCACGACTGCGGACTTCAGAGAAGCCGCGACTGCCACCCAGCTTGGAGACGGCAACCTGGACATTGCTCATCAGCGCAACTTTGAGAAAAGCAAAGACGGCAAAGAAGGTGGATTTCCCTGATCCATTGGCCCCAACCAAGACACAGAGCTGCGGGATGTCCTTGAACTCGACATCCTGGAACGCTTTGAAGTTCTTGAGTGAAAGCTGTTCGATCTTCACAGGTGTTCTCCATGATCGCATCAAGCGGCAAGGCCCTTGGTTTCGCCAGCTGACGGGTATCGTCTTGACGAGGCAAGCCAGCGTGGCAAGACCATCATGCCTCGGTGGCCAGAAGCTTGTCCACGGCGGCTTTGCGCGGCCGCTCTGAGGGTGCTAGACCAGCCAACCATCACTGGCGAACGGTTCGCTATGTCCGCCGAGCAGGTCTTTTCCCGTGCCATGCACCGATATCAAAGAGCGCTGTGAACTGACCCTCGGGCCCGACGATCGCGTCGTGGGCTTTTCGTTGCACAAAGATACCTGTGGCGCCCCTGTGGGCACAGGATCCATCCTGCCCTTGATCGCTCACCTGCGCGTCGATGAAGTCCTCGATCTCGATCTTCAAACGCTCATGGGTGACCAGCGCGTGACGTTCATCGAGGAGTTCATGCTGCACAAAGAGCTCGTGGCGCTGCGTCGCGCGGCGGCCGTGTACCTTGGGCAGAGCTCAGGAGACCCCACCGCCCCCTTCGTCCTCGAGAGCATCCACTGCGACGGCGAGCACATCGTGGTGAAGGGGTTGTCCCAGGTGGCGTTCGAGGCCAGCGAGGTCACGCCCTGCGGCGGCTGCGCGTCGTGCTAGAGCCTTCGGCCTGGTAGATTCCGGGTCGGCTTTTCGAGCGCCATCTAAGTACAGTGCGCGCTAAGCGCTGGGCTCGTCGATCTGACGCGCATCGCCGAGATTCGCCTCTTCGCTGCTCTCTACGCTCCCTTTGCGGTAGAGCGGCTTGAAGAAACTCTCCACCATGCGCTCGTTATCTATCGTCAGTTGAAGCTGCAAATGGGCGCGGTTGTAGGCCCGCTTGGCTTGGTCCAGGGCGATCTCCAAGGCGCTCTTGGCCTGGGTCTCTTCGGCCCAGATCCCCTTGCGGGTCTCGCCCGTCTTTTGCAACATCTCGTGGGCGCGCGCCACCTTGGCGATGCGGATCTTGTAGCCCGTGTAGGCGGGGTCTTGGGTGAGGGTATTGAGCATGGCGCTGAGGAAGCGTTGTTGGCGCTCGCCGATGCCCTCGGTGATTTCGCTGGCGGGGCGGAAGAAGACTTTGCGATAACGGGCGTCGTCGCGGCTGCCGAACTCTGCCAGCAGTCGATGGGAGAGGGCTCGCACTTCGAAGTCGATCTCGTCATCCCAAAACCGCATCTCGGAGGTGCCCGCCACGCGGCGATCCTGGATCTTTTCCCAGCTCAAAAAGGCGGCCTTCAGCGCCTCCAACTCCCCTTCGATGAGCTGGCTTACGGACTCGGCATCTTGTCGGCCTGCCAGGCGCAATTGGAGATGGCGCATGGCGTTGGCGGTGATGTTGAAGCTGTGGTGTTCGCTGAGTTTATGCATGACAGAGTCTCCTGGTTGGGGGCCAAAGGGCCCCGTCGGTCACGTGGTTGCGTGCCCATATTCGTGAAGAGATGAGGGTTTTATCTGCTGGAGTTGCCTGGGTTCGTAGAAGCTTTTGGGTTGCATACCCCTGAGTGCGCATGGGCCCTCCCCGGACGGCCGATGACACCTCTGGGCGTGCCCAGACACGCCAGCGGAAATCCTTTTGTGCCTGCTGGCGCGCTTCACCCCTGCGATCCCAAAGGCTTTTTCCCTGCGGGGTGTGCACATGCTGGCGATGGGTGCTCGGGATCGTGTGGCGGCCCACTTGGGTCTGCCCGTCGGCCATCCGGCGCGTATCTCGGCGCCTTTGGCCCCGCGCACTGCGCGTATGGGCGAGCCCGTCGGCATACCCGTGTGATCGATCGTGTTGGAACACCCCATGCCCCCCCGTTGGCACCCCTCTGTTAGCGCGCTTGGGCACAGGCGTCAAAGGCCCCGCGGGAGCCCGCCACGCCTTGTAGACCAGGCCAGGCCAGACCATACTCATAGAGGGAGGTTCTCATGGCGCTCATCGTCAACATAAGCGAGGCAAAGGCCAACCTGTCCCAACTCCTCGCGC
>JAFCZD010000466.1 GCA_019314525.1 Deltaproteobacteria bacterium | reverse complement strand
TTGGTGCGAGGCGTTCGATGAGCGCGCTGCGGGCGGTAGGGGTTAAGTCCTTGTCGAGGAGCGCCAGGAGAACGTCCATGCGCGCGTCAGGCGCGCTGAGCAGCAGAGGCAGCGCTGCCTCCCACAGCTCAGCTTGCAAGAGGTGATGCCCTTCAGCCGCAGGATGTTTGCTTTCATGCCATGTGGAGGCTAGCTCGCGGTGGCGCGCGCGCTGCCAGCGAGGGTCTCGCCCTTGCAGCGCGGCTTCTCCAATGGCGCGGGTTCCCGGCACAAGACCTCCTCCTCTGACGGACAGCAAGCCTCGTACCAGAAGTTCTTCAAGCCGTGAGCGATCGCCACTCACCCTTGCCAGGAGGTTGCCGGGGAGGGGGAAGGTGCAGAGGGCAAGGGTGGCTAAGAGTTCCTGTGCCTCCGGGTGTAACTCCTCGAGCACGCTCCCATCGACTTCGTGCATCGCATCGAGGATCTCACCCGGGAGACACGATCGGTCAAAGGGGCGCCAGAGTGTTGTGTCGGCCGCGCTGAGCGCGTTGGGGCAGGTGAGCAGCAGTACCCCAAAGAGTTCTCCCCGTCGCGCCAGAGTTTCGAGCTGATCGAACGCAGTCCTAGCCGCAGCGCTCGAGGGCGGCGACTCGACGAAAATTGCGGTGGGATGCAGGTCGCGGCGTTGTAGCAGCGCGTTCACCCAGCGCGTGGCACGTTGCTTTGGCGGGCCCTCGATGGAGGCCCACCATGGGTTGACGAGCTCCCCGCGCCTATCCGTGAGCACGACCACTTCGAAGCCTCGCAACGTGAGGAGTTGTCGCAAGATTTCGCTGGCCCCCGACAAAGGCATGCTCGCCAGCTCTGTGCCCCCTTCGAGCACCCGGTCAACGGCTGGTTCGAGTGTTTCCCCAAGGAGCAGCGCCAGGCGTGTTGTGGCTGGCTCCTGGCCCCCGACAAAGGCATGCTCGCCAGCTCTGTGCCCCCTTCGAGCACCCGGTCAACGGCTGGTTCGAGTGTTTCCCCAAGGAGCAGCGCCAGGCGTGTTGTGGCTGGCTCCCTTACATCGAGAGTTAGAGCGAGATCATCGATGAGGCATGTGAAGCTCTCGGCCAAAGAGGAGTGACCGGGACGGGCTTTTGGATCACGCTGCAGAAGGTCGCCAATGATTTCACAGAACGTTGGCTCCGCTGCGCTCTCGTCCAGAGCTTCATGAGTATCCTCTACACGCAAGGAGGGAGCGCGACCTGTGAGCGCGGCAAAGAGCAGGGCGCCAAACGCATAGAGATCGGAGGCAACACTGGCGGGTTCGCCAGCCAAGACCTCGGGGGCCATGAATCCTGCTGTTCCTGCTGCCTCAGGAGGGGCCTCGATGCACGCAAGATCGAAATCGAGCAGACCCACGGCGGGCAGGCCGTGGATCTCCCCAGAGGAGACCCTCACGTTATTGGGGGCAATATCACGATGAACCCAACCCCTGGCGTGCAGGTGTGTTAGCGCGCGCCAGAGCCCCGCAGATGCTCGGACGATTGCCTGGGGCGGTTGTTGGCTCGCCCAGGTGAGGAAGTCTTCGCCAGCCACATATTCGAGCACTAGGAAGAGCGCGTTATCATGGCGAACGACGTCGCGCAGGCCCACCACATGGGGGTGCACCAGCGCCATCAGCGCGTGACCCTCAGCGCCAGAATCGAGCACCTGTTTGAGCACGCAGCGCTCATCAATCCACGCATCGTGGGCGAGGTGGATCCGCCGCGCGCGCGTCCCAGAGAGGTCGCGCAGGATCTGGAAGCGAGAGGGAGGTGATGCTTGCATGTGTAACGTATGGGTTACTGTTGGTGGCGCAAAGTGTAGCGGGAGAGTTTCTATTTGTCCATGGCGCTTGCTAACCATGCGATAGGACGCGTGTTGGCGTTTGGCACCCATGATGCAGTGGCAGGGAGCATCCGCGGCACTGCCGCTCACTCGACGCTGCCGCAGACTCGACGACAGCTTAACCAGGAGAGCACCATGTTGAAGCAGAAACACTCCGTAATCTTCTTGACTCTCATCACCATGATCTTTGCCGCGTGCGGCGAAGGCAGCGACCCTGAGCGTGGCGAACAAGCTCTGCGGGGCCTGAAGGCCGACGCTGGTTTCACCTGCGAAGGTGTGTGTGGTGGGCAGGCCACTGCGGGTTGCTGGTGTGACGAGAAGTGCACGACCTTTGGGGACTGCTGCCCTGATAAGGGCGCGCTCTGTGACGCTCGGCCGACGGCTTCTTGTCAAGATGCTTGCGGTGGCCAGTCTCCCGATGGGTGTTGGTGTGATGCGCAGTGTACGAACTTTGGCGACTGCTGCTCCGACAAAACAGAGCTTTGCCAGGAAGAGACGACTTGCGAGGCCGCGGGCGGTAAGTGCGGCGCGCTGACAGCGACGGGTGTGCAATGCGATGCGGGCTACGAGCTTGACGCTGAGGCAGGGACCTGTGGCCTGGGCGGCTCTTGCTGCATGCCCAAAGCGGAGGAAAACCATTGCGTCGAGGGCGGCGGTACGTGCGTCGGAGTCGACGGCACCTGCGAAGCAGGTAGCGCCGCAGTCTACACGGCGTGTGGGTCGAGCAGTGATCTTTGCTGCATGCCTGACACCACGGAGACGACTTGCGAGGCTGCGGGCGGTAAGTGCGGGGCGCTGACGATGACGGGCGTGCAATGTGATGCGGGCATGAAGCCCGCGGCGGGTGCTGGAACGTGCGGCCTTGGCGGGTCCTGCTGCATGCCCGAAAAAGAAAACCACTGTGTTGATGGTGGCGGCACGTGCATCGCAGTGGGCGGCAGCTGCGAAGCAGGTAGCGCCTTGGTCTTCACAGCGTGTGCGACGAGCGGCGAGCTTTGCTGCATGCCCGAAACCCCCAAGACAACGTGTGAAGACGGGGGTGGTAAATGCATGCCCCTCACAGCCGATGGTGTGCGATGTGAAGAGGGCTGGGGGGCGGCAGATGTGGGCATGTGCGCCGTGGGTGCTGGTTGCTGCGTCGCGTTGCCTTAGCTCATTTCGACGGGCTGACGTAGCTCAGGGCAGGCATGTGCGGGTGCTCATGTAGAGGTTCCAAACTTCTCCTGTGGGGCGTGCGGCGAAGACCATCGTACGACCATCGGGGCTGAGGTCAGGGTCGCCAGACAGGGCAAGGGAAGAAAACTCAGCGACCAAAGACGACAGGCCAAAGGGGGCGACCACGCTTTCTCGTGTTGCCATGAAGATCTTCTCTCCGCCCTCAGTTGCCCTCTCGAAGTAGAGCTCTAGGTGATCCGCCGAGACCGTTGGCCAACCGTCATTCTCCGTGGGAGAGTTGGCGCCGTTGAGCATCTTCACATAGGTGAAGGGACCATCCACGGTGTCCCGCGTGGCCATGGCCATATCGAACGTTCCAGCGTTCCAGTCGCCCATGTGGTAGTAGAGCGTGAGCCCGTCAGCAGCGAGGAAGGGGCCTCCCACGTTGCTTTCTGTGGGGGAGAGTTCAGTGATTTCGGTTCCAATGGGGAACGGCGTCGCAGTTGTCCCTCGTGTGGAGTGTGAAATCGCGCCTCCAGTGCTGTAGAAGAGCTCGAGACCATTCACAGAGGTCGCCGGGCTTCCTGTCCACGCTCCATCATTGATAGACGCCAGCAGAATGGGAGCGTCGAAGGTGGCACCAGTGCTGGCACGGGTTGCCACCCAAATTCTCTGCGTATCATCACCGGGGCGATCGCTGCTGAAGTAGAGCGTCAGCCCGTCACTGGTGAGGTGGGGCGTCCAGTCGGTGGACGTGGAGTTTACATTGGGAATGAGCACTGGGGTTGAAAACGCCGACCATGTGCAAGGTTGGGCCCCGTCTACTGCAGCGCCGTCTACTGCAGCGCCGTCTACACGTGCCCCGTCCACACCTGCACCTGCATCTGCTGGTGGCCGCCCAGGGCCCGCCGGCTCAAATCCCCCCCGTGTGCACCCTCCCAACAAGACGAGGCTCGCGAAGGTACACAGCTGGACTCTAGCCCACCAAGAAGGATCCCACCCATAGGACATACCTCCATGGTGCTACAGCGGCGAATACTCCACAACCACAAGTTGGCGCAGCGATCGGTTACAATCCAACCCATGATGCAACGACTCAGGTTCTGTTCTTCTCTCGCGCTTTTGGTCGCGGTTTTGGGCTGCAATGCTTCTACCGCCCCAACGGGGGCTTCAGACACGGCGTGGGACGTTTCGTCCGAGGACGCTGGCTTTGACGCAGGCAACACCCTCACAGATGCCGTTGCGGATGCCGCGTTATCGGACGCGCGTTCATCGGATGCGCGTTTGGCCGATACCATGGCCGACGACACTACTGGGGACAGCGCATGGGTTCCCACTTACCCAACCAAGCGTGTCGGCATCTTCTACCTCGCCTGGCATGCTTACGCCGCGGATGCCATGTCGCAACTTGCCGCGGCCGATCGGTTGACGGTGGAAGATGTCATTCGCAGCCCGAGCCTGCACTTTTCTGACATCCTCTCCAAACACGGATTGCTGCCGCAGGCAGCCTCGTTTCACTACCACGCCAAGCCCAAGCTGGGGTTCTATTGTCTTTACCGTCGCCGCGTCAGCGATCCCATCATCGCCGAGCCTCTCTTCGTCCCTGATTGCCCGAACATCTCGACCACGGCTGCCACCCATGCGCGCCAGCTCTGGGACGCTGGCGTCGATTTCGTTTATGTCGACGTGACCAACTTTCCAGTCTTCAACACGCCTTCAGACGTCATGGGCCTGCGCCCTCTCGAGGTGCTGCTCGAAGAGTGGACGGCTCTGCGCGCGGCTGGTCATCCCACGCCCCAGATCGCCGCGTGGCTACCCATTCCAGCTGTAGGGGCTGGTGAGACCGCGATGTACAAAAAGGTGCTCGAACTCTACGCGAATGCCGCCTTCGCTGACCTCTTGATGACCCATCAACCCACCGGACAGAAGGTGATGTTCATCGTGGACAGTGGCGCGTCTGTGGATGCCGCAAATCTCGCGGAGATTGCGTCTCACGGCATCTTACCCGTGAAGCTCTGGGGAAACCTTTCCGACGCCAAGCTCCTGGCCGGTACCGCCGGTTGGATGCAGCCCTGCAAAGAAGGGGGAAACTTCACCTCGCTGGTGCGTCCCAACGTTCCATGTGGCCAGAGGTCTTCGCCCACCACGCCCCTGGGCCATGTGCTTTCGGTGAGCGCGAGCTACCAGCTCGCTTACGCGAGCTTGGCCTATCTCTCATCGGGTCAGCTGGGTGGACTCACCCTCAAAAAACAATTCGAGACCGCCTTTTCCGAACAGCCCGACTATCTGCTGATCAACGCCTGGAACGAGCACATCGCACAGCCGCAGGCCAACACCAAAGACCCAGCCTACGGGCCTTTGCGCCGCAGCATGGGAGAGAGCGACGTGCCTGATAGCGACCCTGGTGCCGATTGGCTTTGGGTGGACATGTATGGCCGCGACTTGGGGCGGGATATTGAACCCACCGAGGAGGACGATGGCGCCGCCTATGCGTTGTTGCAGTCCTGCCTACGGGTCTACCGCAGCGCCCATGTGTCGTGCACTGCTCAAGATCAGAACACAGAGAGGTGCTGTCAGCTTGGCGGAGGCATGCATTTGGTGCGCAGCCTGCGAAAGAGCACTGACAACGGCCAGATGAATACAGACCACGTCTTGACGCTTAGCACCACAGAGCGTGACAGCCTCGTGGCGACGGGGACCTGGGTGGAGGTTTGCAACCTCTTCTACGGGCCTCCGGGGTTGTGTGGTGGTGGGACGAGCGGCGACGGGCC
>JAFCZD010000465.1 GCA_019314525.1 Deltaproteobacteria bacterium | reverse complement strand
CTGCTCGAGGTCGAGACGGGGGAATGTATCGAGTGCCGCCGAGAGTTTTGATGGGGTGATCATGGTCAGCTTCCTCTTCCTCTCGGGCTAGCGGCTGGTGATGGTGTTAATCGTTGTGCAGGCTTCAGAAAAGACCCTGTTGGGCACATCGCGGATCCGCAGCGGCTCTTCCTGGCCATCGACGAAGCTCAGATCCCCCGTAGAGCACTCGGTATCCCAATCACCATCCCGCGAAGTACTCGAAACGCACACTCACCTTGAGGGGGTCTTCACCTCCCCGCAGCACGGCATACGCGCAGCTCGCGACCCCATTGGAGGTGGACCAGCCCCGCCTGTTGAAGGCGTGGCTGATACGGGCCGCGTTGTCCAAGGTTCGGTCGGCGAAGCGGGCGGAGGTTCGGCTGGCCTGCTCCCCTGCGCTGGGCAAATACAGGGGCCGAGCGAGCTGGGCGACGCCCTGGACGATGCCGCTCTCCACAGAGCAGGCGCGCCATGCTTCCAGATCGTCGTCGCTGAAGCCAGCCAGATGTGGCACACGCCACCACTTGCCCTTGACCCACTTGGAATCGAGCTCTTGGGTGACGAGGCCCAGCCCCTTCTCCGTGGCATCCATCAGCATGCCGCTGGTCTTGTGGCCATCTCCCAGCAGAAGCAACCCCTTGAGCTTGGCTCGCCAGGCTGGGTCTTGCCACATGGTGCGCAACACCTCACCACTGACCCTCTCACCGCTCACCATCCAGCCCACAATGATCGCTTCATTGTCCTTGAGCCGCCGCTGGTGGCTTTTTCGCAGATCCTGCCAGCGCAGCCAGGCCTCCATTTTCTTCACCTTGGGCGGCACTGAGGCCAGCTTTTTGCCCTTGGCGTTGGTGACCGTCCCACTGAGATCAGGTTTGATTTGCAACGAATAACCGCCACCCAGCTCGATTCGAGACTCGTCTGCCACAGCGCCCTCCAAATTGGTGTGAGGCGGCAATCTGAACACAGGGCCCAAAGGGCGGCAAGCCTGTATGCCTACCAACTTCTGCTGGTCTATTGCGCCGCTAGAATCTACCTTGACGCTCAATAGTTGCGTTGATGGATGATGGGAAATGATGATGAAGACTCTAAGGTTCTGTCTCGTTGTGTGTGCTTTACCGCTCTTCGGTCTCACTGCCTGCGAGAGCGACGAGTTTCAAGCTGGGGATACAGCCTCAGGATCCTCTGACCTAGGTCAACTGCAGGATCTGGATCCTTCTCGGGATGTCCCTGTTTTGCCCCAAGGTGAGTGGTTCACCATTAAAGGTGGCATCGATTTCACCCCCGAGGTTGGATGCCAATCCTTCGACGCGAACATCGACTGCAAAGGGCTTTTGGTCTGGGGTATTTGGACCCGGCCCCTCACGGACCCGGACCCAGGTGACCCGGTTTTTCTGGACGTGGTGCCGGAGGCTCAGAAGGGGGGGACCTTTGAAGCCAGAGTGCCCATTGCGCCTGTGATGTATCTCGGCGCGTTCCTTGATGACAATGGCACCGCGTCCTTCGAGAGGCCCCTTCCAGACGCAGGTGATCCCTTGCACCTCGACCTCGAGCCTTTCTTTGCCCATCCGGATGAGACGGTCACACGGAACCTTACCTTCGTCATACGCATGCCCTAGGGGCAGCGGTCTTCCCAGCCTCGCGAAGCTACAGGTTCATGGCCATAGTGGTGCACCAACAGGGGTCTGAGGTCTGTAGATTCGCCTCCACAGACTGCAACCTCAGCGTGCACAGCGGACATTGCGAGTGATGAGCCTCAGGTAGGTGCTTCGTAGATGCGACGCATGTCGGGCCGCTCGGTGGCGAAGTAGTGCACCCAGATGTAGAGGTGGCTCAACGCAGCGGCGACGAGCGCTGCCGATGATTGGCACCAGAGCCCAGGGACGTAGAGCGCGAAGAAGCCATAGACGTACATCGCGTTGCTGCTGAAACGGAAGATTCCCTTTTTGACAAAAGGGACATTGCGGTAGTTCGCGTCGAAGTGGTCGATGCCAAAGGCCCGCTTGAAGCCGAAATAACGCTTCACCGAAACCATGGTGTACCCGGCGACGAGGGCGCAGAAAACGGAGACCAGCTTCATGGGAAGCGCCCAGCCTCGGATGGTTTGGGCGCCGGCGACGGCGGTGAAGGTTACGAGTACGGGTCGTGCGAGGATCAAGAGCGCGAAGAGCAGAGCGTAGAGTGGGAACGCAGCACGGCCAAAAGAGCGTGTGAGGCGCTGGCCATGAAGCTCGAGACGCCAGCAGAGCCAGACGAACACTTGATGCACCACAGCGTTGGCGAGGGTCGCGTAGAACCAGATGGTGGTCGGGATTTGCCACAGCTGCCCGGACCCGAGCTGCGGGAGCGTTCGCGCTGCGACACAGGCTAGCGCCCCGAGCACGCCAACGGCGATCAGGTGATAGTGTTGCTTTTCGAGCAGTAGGGACACGAGCAAGAATGATAGCATGGGTGCCGTGGTAGACTCGGATGTGGGTGCTCGTTGCAGCGCTCGATTAGCGCATTTTTCCTCATGGAGACATGTGATGCACTTCCAGTGACCCAGTCTAGGCTTCTTCATGCTGCTCGGCGCCTGCTCCACACCAAACACACCACAAGCTCCACTCAGACCGCAGGCCTTGAAAGAGAAGACAACGCCTGACAGGCAGGCCCTGATCACGGCCGGTGTCATGCGCCGCTGTAACGAAGCTGCGGAAAAGGCATCACACGTGTCTTGGCCAAAGGGGCCGGGGAAGACCAACTTTCGTGGTGGGAGAGGAGCAAGATGATGTGTCGCTCGCCTGCGCTCAGGGCCGAGATGCCTACTACGTTGCGTTGTCGACGCTGAAGACCGTGCGCCTGAAGGACGGAAAGCTGGCAGCGATTATCGGCTATCAGGCTGATGTGGTGAATTGGAAGTCGGCTCGCTGGAGTCGCCTTTCACGTAGAGAACGGTTGTTCATGCCAAAGCCGCATGCGCCGCTGATGCTCTATGGTGCGCAAGGTAGCTTCGTGGTGGTGTACAGCCCCTCTGGAATTCGTATGCACGAATGCGGGATGATTGTGAGCTGAACCGCGCTCGCTGATTCGCCAAACACACCACGCGCCATCCAGCACATCCCATGTTATGATGCAGCAAATAGCCAACAATTCTAGCTTGGGAGATGCGGGCGCCGTTACGTTTGCGGGGTGCTGAGTCCGCCCAAACTGGGCACATCCGCTCACGGAGGGGATTTGAGGCGGCTGGAGGCACATCTCGAGTTACCCGCTGTAATCGCCATCAGCCTCAGCTCGATGTTGGGCAGCGGGATCTTTGTGCTACCCGGTATCGCCTCCGCCCAGACCGGCCCCTCTATTTGGCTTGCCTACGTCACGGCGGCGCTCTGTGTTTTGCCAGCAGCGCTCTCCAAGGCTGAGCTTGCTGCAGCCATGCCTAGCTCCGGTGGCACGTTTGTTTATCTCGACCGCGCCTTTGGTCCCCTCGTTGGCACCGTTTCGGGCATTGGCCTCTGGTTCTCGCTGCTGCTGAAGTGCGCTTTCGCCCTCGTTGGGTTGGGTGTCTACCTTGATGTAGTGGCGCAGTTTCCCCATCAGGGTTTCTCACTGCTGCTCATCGGCGGCATCGTTCTGCTCAACATTCGCGGTGTTCGTGGTGTGAGCCGAGTGCAACTTGTGCTCACCGCGCTTTGCCTCGTGGTATTGAGCGTGCTTGTGGTGGGAGGCGGATTCTCTTTCGAAGCGTCTCGCTTGACGCCCCTTTTTACCCAAGGGCCTGGCGGCTTCATTGGCGCTACGGGCTTCATCTTCGTCTCTTTTGCAGGGGTGACGAAGGTCGCCGCCATCGCTGAGGAGATTCACCACCCTGAGCGAAACCTTCCCCGTGGCATCTTGCTCTCGTTGCTCTTGGTGACCTTCGTTTACGGTAGTGTGACCTTTGTGCTCGTCGGTGTGATACCAGGTGCGGAGCTCGCCACCGACCTGCGGCCGATTCACACCCTCGCAGAGGTCATTGGTGGTCGAATCCTTGGGCTCGTCACGGCTGTCGTGGGTGTTTTGACGCTGGCTTCTATGGTCAACGCAGGGCTCCTGGCTGCCTCGCGATTTCCCTTCGCGATGAGCCGTGATGATCTTCTGCCAGCGTTCCTTGGAGAGCTGAGTAAGCGCCACCTGACGCCCGTGTGGAGCATTGTGCTCTCAGGTGTGGTGATCGCGGTGGCGATCCTTCTGCTGGATGTACGGGGGCTAGCCAAGCTCGCCAGCGCGTTCATGATCATGATTTATTGCTCCGAGAGCGTCGCGGTGATCGCGCTGCGTGAGACACATGTTCAATGGTACACGCCCGCCTTTCGTTCGCCCTTCTACCCAATGACTCAAGTCTTCGGAGTCCTGGCCAGCCTTGTTCTGCTGCTGATCATGGGCTTCACGGTCATTGCAGCGGCGACGGGTGTCGCTGTGGCGGGGGCCCTGCTCTTTCTCTTCTACGGCCGCAAGCGGACCCAGCGGCTCGGTGTGTTGCCCCAACGCGGTCGCCGTCGTGACATCGTGCGCTCCATCAACGCGTCGCTGAAGAGCTTTTCGGACGCAGACGCGGGCGAAGATGCGGCCGTGGTGGTGGCGCTCTTTGGCAGCGAGCGTTCGCCAGAGATGCTGGTGGAGTTGGGCGAGGCGCTGCGGGAGGGCGGAAAGCTGGAGGTGATTCATCTCACGGAGATCCCAGAGCAGACGGGCCTCGACGCGCTGATGGATGATATGCCGCTGTTGCGCTCCGTGCGACGCCGCGTGCGCGCCATGGCGGATAGAAAGCACATTCCACTGGAGTTCGAGTCGCTGGTCTCACGTGATATCGTCAAGTCCGTTGACGAGATTACCAGTCGACTGCACTCCGAGTGGCTGGTGATAGAGTGGACGGGGCGCTCGCGAGAAGCGCTCACCATCCGCAACCCTCTGGGTTGGCTGCGCGACCATGTCTCTTGCAACCTGGCGGTCTTCTACGATGCAGGGGTGCGCTATCTTCGAGAGATCTTGGTGCACGTCGAACCCAACAAGCACGACATGCTCGTGATCAGCACGGCCAAGCATTTGGCCGAGGTC
>JAFCZD010000464.1 GCA_019314525.1 Deltaproteobacteria bacterium | reverse complement strand
CCCAAGAGGGGCCATGTTTTTTCCGCCCGGGTTCTGTGAGCCACGCATCATCGCACCCCAAGAGATGTCTTGGTGCAGAGCAATAAGGCGGGCAAGAAGAGCAGATCACCTGCCAACGCTGTGATCATGGCGAAGGAGATCAAGATGCCGAAATTTCGTGTGGGCGCAAATTGAGAGAGGAGCAAAACGGAGAAGCCCACGGAGATCACCAGGCTCGTCCAAATGATCGCGGGGCCTTTGATGCGGATAGTCTCGCGTACCGCTCGTTCGCGGTCACCATGGCGCGCGAGCTCAAGGCGCATCTGTTGGAGAAAATGGATCGTATCGTCCACGGCGATGCCCAGGGCGACGGTGGTGGTCATCACCGTGGCAGCATCGAGGCGGATGCCAACCCAGCCCATGAGGCCGAAGATGCTGGCGATGGGCAAGAGGTTTGCGGGCAGGGCTGTGAGTCCAGTACTCAAAGAGCGAAAGAGCAAGAAGAAGAGCAAGGTGATAAGGGTTCCCGAGACAAGCAGGCTCGAGCTGAGGCTCTCGAGGATCTTGTTGGAGATCTCTGCGTTCATGCGGGCGCGCCCCGTGGCGTGGGTCTCGAAGCCATGCTCCGGGAGGAAGTGCTGCGCGAGGTAGCTCTCCAATACATCGTAGCGGGCTTTGAGGGCCATGGTCGTCGTATTGGGCATGCGGGCGACGAGGCGCGTCCACTGCCTTTGGCCGTCGATGACCTCGTCAATGCTGCGGTCGGTGTTGAGCAGCAGAAGCTGCGCGATCTGTTCCTTGGCAGGTGGGATCGTCCAGTGTTTTGCGTCGCCGTTGAAAAACTCACGGTGCATCAGCCGCACGAAGTCCACCACGGACGTGACCTGTTTCACCCCTAACTCAGCGCGCATGAAGCTCTCAAGGGCTTGGAGTTGGTGCAACCCCTTGGGGGTGGCGAAATGCTGCGGCGCTGGCCCTCGGATGGCCACCACGATCACCGTGCTCCCGTCGAGGTGCTCGTCGATGAAGGACGTAGCCCGTCGCACGGGCGCGTCAGCAGGGAAGATCGCGACGGGGTCCATATCGACGACGATGCGGCCGAAGCCAGCCGCGGCGACACCGCCAAAGAGCAGCCCGCTGACGACGATGGCGCGGCGGCGCCGGATCACGAACTCGGCGAGGCCTGTGAGGAGGCCGTGAAAGCGGCGGGAGAGCACGATGCCGCGGCCCGCCACTAACTTTTCGGGGCCTAGCCGCGAGGCCGCGAGGACGAAAATCAGGGTGGTCATGACAAAGGTCAAGAGCATGCTCAGCCCTGCAGTCACGCCAAACTCACGGACAGCGGGGATCTCGCTCACGCTGAGGGAGGCGAAGCCGATGCCTGTGGTGATGGCGCCCATGAGCACTGGGGCGAGCAACTCACCGACAGTGCGTCGCACCAGGGCTGCTTTTTCTGCACCTGCACCATGGTTCTTTCCCAACTCCGAAAAATAATGCAGGAGCAAGGCTGTGGCGAGGGTGATCACCACAGGCGGCAGCATCGCTGAACAGTTGTTGATGGAGCCACCCAAGAGCACCAGCAGCGCGATGGCGCCGGTGACGTTGCAGAAGATCATGGCCACAGCGATGAGGGTGCCCATGGCTCTGCGTAAGAAGACATAGAGCAGCACGATCATCAGCGCATAGACTACCGGAATGAAGCGGGCGAGGTCAGCGGATTGATAGGTCGCTGTATCTGCATCGGCTACAGGTTGACCCGCGAGGTGATAGCGGGTGGGCGTCCCCTCTGCGGCGGATGCGAGCAGGGCGCGCACTTGAGTGATCGCTGCCCCGTGGGCTGCGTCGTCTAGATGGGGGTGAAAGCGCGCATAGAGAACGGAGATGTTGTCGACATGGGGTTCTGCGTCGCCATGGTGTGCAGGCGAAAGCAGGTTGGTGCGGATCAGCGGGTTGTTCCGCGCTCGGTGACCGATACGCGCCAAGAGAGCTTCATCGCGGGGGATGGGAGTCGGAACCAGAGGCATATTGCGGAAGCTGAACTCAGAGCCTTGGAGATCATCGACGGTGGCCAAGCTGGTGATGTCCTCGAAGGCGGGTAACATCTTGCCAGCACGCCTTTCGACCTTGGTTCTCAGGATCTCTTCGCCAAGCTTCCTGAGCGTCGTGAGCCGCTTGTAGGAAAAGAGCTGGTCTGTCTCAAAGGCGATCACCAGCAGGTCGTCGTTGACAAAGCGCGCGTCGATGGCCTTCATCTCCATCCAGCGCGCGTCGTCTTTGTTGTGAAAGACGCCCATCCCGGTTTCGATCTTCAGTTTTGAAAGGAGCGCCAGGCTGCAGATGAGCAGCGCCAACAAGACAAGGAGCGTCTTTTTTGGTCGCGCTTGTATGAGGTGCACCCATCGGCCCTTGACGCTCATGATACCGGTCCTCCTTTGTTGACTGTGAGCTAGGCGGCTCCCTGTCGAAGGAGGCGTGGCTCGTCACCTTCGAGGGCCATCTGGCTGCTCAGCATGCGCTTGACGATCACGCGCTTGAGGCGTTGCAAGGGGTGGCGATTTCCCCCGCGCAGGTGGCCCTGATAGAAGCGTCGGCGATAGGCATCGAATTGATAGTAGTGCGGAGCAGGCTTGAGCCCTGGACGCCCCAGGAGCACGCGCAGGCTCTCGATGCCCACCACACCCGCGCAGATCATGCAGGTGGCGCCGAGGCTTGGTCCATATTCACCCGAGAGGCTCGCGTGACGCATATCCATATAGGGGCGCTGGCTCATGCGCGGCGTTTGGCCGACGAGGAAGGCCACGATTTGATCGAGACGGCTCATGCCTGGTCGAAGATCGTAGTAGCGTTCGAAGGTCATGCCTTGAGGCATGAAGATGTGCATCGTGGCCGACATGCCGATGGGACCTGACCCCAGCACGGGGATCCCAAGCTCGCGGGCGACGCCATAAGTCACCATGCGTGCGTCGGGAGAAAAGAAGTCGATTCCGTCGAGCACGAGGTCTGCTCCGTCAAGGAAGTCGTGCGCGTTTTCGGCGTCGAGGGCGGTGTCGAAGGCCTCTACTTCGGCCTCGGGGTTGATGGCCAAGATCTGTGCAGCAGTCGTTGAGGCTTTGGGCTTTCCCTCGGTCTCCATGGTGGCGCCCATCTGGCGGTTGAAGTTGGCCAGGGCGAAGGTGTCGGGGTCGATCAGACGGAAGCGACCCACCCCCATGCGAGCGAGGGTGATGGCGTGTACGCCACCCACGCCCCCTGCGCCGACGATCGCCACGCGTGAGCGGCGGAGTTTTCGCTGCTCGGCAGCCGAAACGAGCCCAGTGTTACGTGTGAAGGCCACGTTATAGTCGAAGCCGCTCATGAGAGACTCCCTTGATGATCCTCGTTTGTCTCGAGGAGCGCCACCGCGGGCAAGCGGTGGGAGCGCGCTGTGGGCGCCGGCGCGCGGCCAATGCGCAGCATGACAGCAAGGTCCTCAGGGGCTGGCATGCCCTTGATGGCGCCAAGCTGCTCTCCCATCTCCGTCACCTGACGTTGCTGGCGTGGTGAGAACCCCTCGCTTCCCCCTTGAAGCCGTTGCAGGAAGATCGGCGCGACGCCCAGCACTTGCGCGCTGAGGCCAAGGGACGTGGCCCGCAGCCAAACACGCTGCAGCGCGCGACCTGCTTCGATCCAAGACGCTGCGCTCTGGTCGCGCAGGGAGAACACCGCCACCGCGCTGCTATTCAATACCTGCTGTCGCGCCAAAGCGGCCGCCATATTGGCCACTTGGAAGAAGACATCCAAGCTGCGAAAGAGCCGCCACGATCGCGTCCAGCGCAGAAAGAGGCGCTCGTGTCTTTTGATCTCGAAGGTGTCCACGGAAAAGCCCGTGGGGTCTGCTGCGGCTTCCTTCGCAGACCAATGCACCTTGCTATGAAAATCGCGGTGACAGACGCTGTGGCGCAGCCGCACCCTCTCACCGATGGCCAGGGCGCTGGCCAACGGAGCGAGGCGTTCATCCGAGATGAAGGAGAGCCCCACGGGCAGGTCGCTTACCTCGCCCTCGAGCTGGTGCAGCTCGTCGGAGCTGCAAGACCCTGGCTGATAGAAGCGGCGGTTGGAGCAGCGCTTGGGTAGGAGTGCCCCCAAGCGGGCCGCGCATAACGATGATGTCTTGCCATGCCCGAGATCAATCGTGGCCTTGCCTCCGCTCTCACCCAGGGGCTCGAAGTGAACCTCGGCGGGGATCCCGATATTTTCGGCAGCCAGCCGGAAGCTCTCGCCAAAGGTCCCAAGGGCGATGCGCATGGCTGGCCCTCGATCCAAAAAGCCAACATCTTGAGGGCGGAGGTGAATCTCTGCCCCTGCGTCGTGTTGGCGTACACGCCAAAGCTGCCTATTGTCGCCTGAGGGTGCCCAGCGCGCCAGCTCGAGGATCTCCAGCAAACGGCTCGCGTGGGCGGCGCCAGAGGGAGTGACCTGCTCTGTGTGTGCCTTTGTTGAGATTGCAGGAACCGTCATTGTGCTACCGCCTCCCTCCAACTTTGAATGGGGACATCGTCTGTGGTCATCGGTGAACGCCAGCGCTCGAGTTGAGCGCGCGTGCGTGGGTCAAGGGTCTCCATACGGTCGGAGCCGTCGATGAAGATGCGGCGGAAGACAGCGCGAGGCAGCTTCCAGCGTGCCAGGCTCCCCAGGTCGGGGGGGAAGCTCCTCGAAAAAGTGGGAGTGCAACGACATGCCATCGACGCTTTTGCAGCCGTAACGGGGCCGAAACCAGTCTTCGAGCGTGGCCAAGTCCTGGGCCATGCCCTGTACAGGGGCCTCGAGTTCGACGTGATCCCGCGCGGCAGCGAGGGGCTGGAAGTTGAAGAGGGCTCGATAGAGTGCCGCAGCTTTGGGGTGTACTCCCATCACGACATCTGTGGCGCGCAGGTGGTAGAGGCTGAACCAATTGGCGGCCATGGTCAGCAAGGTCGTGACGCCGCGATGTTTACAACGGGCCACCACCGCCAGGGACCCATACTCGACGAGGCGGCGTTTGGGCCCCCGGCGGTCTTTGAGCTCCTCTGGATAATCATGGTCGAGGGGCAGCCCCGCGTCTGAATCGAGGGTGACGGTCATGGTGCCCACCAGGCGACCTTCGTTATCTCTCACGATGAAGATCGTCGATTCGGGTAGCACATGTTGGGGCGTCATGCGCATTTCGGGGCCATCCACAGATTCGATACCGAGCCAGGCGTAGGCGATCTGCACCAGGCGGAAGGCCTCCCGATGATCCTCAACGGTCTGGGCGATGCTCACCTGGAACTCATCGAAGGGCGTGGCACAGAGCCGCGGTCGCGCGCGCATGCGAATCAGCTTGTCCGTGAGCCCTTGCTTGAGGTCTTTCAGCGCACCCATGAGTTCCTCCTGAAGCATCCGCTTCGCTGTTATCCGCCCACCCAATCCTTCAGTGCGAGGGGAGGGGAGAACGGACGGAACTTTCTTCTTCAGAACAACTCACTTTGGAGACGGAATGTGGGGGCATGTGCGTTCTTTCGCCCCCTGCGGGTGTATACTCACCTCCCATGCGAGTTCTCCTCTGGCACCCCCAATTTTTTCCTATGTTGCTTGTGGTGTTCTTTCTCGCTGCATGTCCCCATGGCGCACAGGTCGTGGCGCAGCGCGCAGACGACCAAGGGCTATCGGATGGCGCGACAGACGATGGCGGGCCAATCGCCAGCTGTCCCTGGCAGGTTGAGGAGATGGCTCATGAGCTGCCCATTGGGATCAGCTATATTGGTATCCCCATCGATTACCGCGCTGTCTTTGACCAGGAAGAGCGCCAATTCGCTTTGATCACCAAGGACGAGGTGGACCCGCTTTCGACCAAGGTGTTCTTTCAACGCTTCTCCGACAGAGGGCTCGCGCTTGGGCCTGCCATCATATTGCAGCCAGAGCTCCCACCCCTGCAGACGGGGGCGGTGTGGGACCACAGCCTCTTGGGGGTGGTTCATATCCGTGAGGCGTGGGTCGCGCTCTGGAGCCAGATGGCCTACCTGAAAGACGCCACGGG
>JAFCZD010000007.1 GCA_019314525.1 Deltaproteobacteria bacterium | reverse complement strand
GAGCTTTCTCTTCAGAGAGCTTTCTCTTCAGAGAGCTTTCTCTTCAGAGAGCTTTCTCTTCAGAGAGCTTTCTCTTCAGAGAGCTTTCTCTTCAGAGAGCTTTCTCTTCAGAGACTTTCTCTTCAGAGACTTTCTCTTCAGAGGCTTTCTCTTCAGAGACTTTCTCTTCAGAGGCTTTCTCTTCAGAGGCTTCAGCGCCATCTTCTGCGCTGGGCTTGGCATCGCGCCGCCATAACATGCGTTCGAAATCGCCCAAGCGTTCGCGAAGAGACTGAATCTCGGTCTGCAATGAAACTGAGGAGACGCTCTCAAGGGCGCTCTGAACGTTGACATCAATGCGCTGTTGCCAATCGTCCACGGTATGCTGCACGGAGTCCACGAGCTCGCGCAACGTCTTCATCGGCTCCCGTTGCTCGCCCCCCTCCTCCATGATGCTAACCTCGCCCTCCGCCTTTTCCTCGTCTCGGCGAAAAACACGCCCCGTGGAGCTTTGAACCTGAGCCACGAAGTTGTGCAGCGAATCCCCACCCGTCTGTATCACTTTGCGCAGCGCCGAGAGCGGCAAGAAGCTACGTTGCCGCTTCTCCTCCTCGAAGATAATCTGCGCAAGGGTAACGGAGGTCAGATCCTCCTTGGTGCTATTGTCGATGACTTTGACATCTTCGCTCGCACGGATCATCTCGGCGATTTGGTCGAGAGTGACATAACGACTGTCTTGGGTGTCGTAGAGCTTCCGGTTCGCGTAGCGCTTGACGATTCTAGGTGTGGTTTCCATTTTTGCTCGTTTAACACAGGAAAAAGCCCGGTACAATCACTATGCGCACTGCGTCATACTTCTAGCGCCTTGTTGCAACATCCTGTAATCGCATAGTTCTTGAATTTATAGCTGGGAAGATTGATAATCGACTCTACGAGTAGAGATGCACGTAGGCTGCCCAAAATGTGGCCAGGATGTACCGGTCCCCGAGACTTTGATGACCACAGGCGTGGCTCAAGTGAGGTGCGCCCACTGTACTAAGCCCTTTGTTATTCGCGTTGGTGAGCCTTCTGAGGAACCCACAGAAAAGAGCATCGCGGCAGATGAGCCTGTGCCTCTTGAGGGGGTCACCGACTCCGCTGATATCAGCAGCACCGCTGGGGAGATTGGAGACAAGACTCAGCCTGCCTTCGTCGCCGCTGAAACACACTCTTCAATCAAGCTCAGCCCAGAACTCTTGGACGCTGTGGATAAGTGGCAAACAAGCCCCACGATGGTTGATGGTGCGCTACAGGTCGTACTCAGCCAAGCCGATGGCGACGCCGAAGAGGGTTTTGAAGCCTTTGGCCGATTAGAGGCTCTCCCTACCAGCACAGCGCCCGCGCCCTCATCCCTGCCTGTAAACGCTTCTGCTGCAAACGCTTCCGCTGTGACCACCACCACCGCTTCCATGGCCGCCCGAGACCACGGAGCGCCAAGCTCAAGCCAACCAGCCCATCACCCACCCTCAGGTTATCCTCCGGCCCAGATACCCGACCCTTACGATCTGCGGCCACGCCAAAGCCGAGCCGTAAAGGCCGTTGGCATCCTGATGCTGCTCTCCATCACCCTGACCCTCGCCTTTGGCCTCTTCGTCCTCTTCCGAAATGATTGGACCCTCGACTTTTCGAACCTCGACCGCATGGTGGAGCACGCCTTCGGGGGGACGCCCATTGCTCCCCCAAGAGACACGCTCGATGAACAACTATCCCTCAGCAAGCCTGCGCTGACGCGCTATCAGTTCCTGGACGGGACCCCTGCGCTCGCCGCATCTGGCGTGGTTCGAAATCTCCGTGGTGAGACCAAACGCTACGTCTATGTTCGCGCCGAATTGCGCAAGGGGCGCCAGATCGTCAGCCGAGCTCGTGCTCCCGCAGGCAATGTCTTCACCCGCGACGAATTCGCGACGTTGGACAAGGAGAGCCTCTACTCCACGAGCAACCCTGCAGGGAAGAACGGGCGCAACACAAAAATTCCTGTGGGGGCTAGTGTGGGATACATGGTGGTTTTCACTGCAGTGCCGCCTGACTACAGCCCTGGCAAGTATGACGTCGTCGCACACATTGACAGCGTCGAGAGCTATGAGGCGCCATAATGGACCCCGATGGTGACAGCACCATGACGGGGGAGAACAGCTCGCAAGAGGACACTGGTTTGGAAGAGCAGGCGGCAGACTTTGCCCGCCGCCTCGCCGCTCTCAGTGAGCCTGAGATGCAAGAGCGAGCCTTTGTGCGCTTCATTGCACAGACTGCAGCTGTCGAAGTCACAGGGGTCTTGGCGGTGATTCAACGCCGTGGCCACGCAGGAGGTCCGCCTTTCGATGTCGCCCTCACCGCCGTCGCCCGCGCCCTGACCCAGGGGCTCTTCTCCTACGAAACCCTCACCCGCCTCTATGAGGCCGCCAAGAGCCAGGGGCTCGACACTGTGGGAACACTCTTTTTCAGCGATGATCCAGCGGCGCCTCCCGAACGCCCCCCCGATCCCCCCCGCGAGCTCACCCTTGGCCACCGCAAGAGCCTTGCCCGAAGCCATGATCGCGACGTCTTGCAGCGGCTACTGAGCAACCCCGAGCCCAAAGTGATCGAGCTCATCCTGCAGAACCCACGGATCACGGAGCGAGACCTCGTCGCGCTTGCAGCGCGGCGACCCACGGATCCAGAGGTCCAGCGGACCATCCTCACTTCTCCCCGCTGGATCCAGCGTTATGCGATCAAGCGTGCGCTCATTCTCAACCCCTACACCCCCCTTGAAATCTCCTTGCGCCTGCTGAGCCTGATGCGTCGCACGGATCTCCGCCTCATAACCCAGAGCCCCACCCTCACCGCCCGCCTGCGACAGGCCGCCCAAGAGCACCTGGGAGACTAGTGACGTTGCCGCGGCAGGGTGCCCGTGTTAACAGAAAAGCGTGGACCTCGTTGGCTCTATAGTTCCGGGCTTCGTCGAGCTGGCATTCCTGCTGGTAATCTTGGTCGTGGTCTTCGGTGCTCGTCGCCTCCCCGCTTTGGGTGAAGCCATTGGCCGTGCAGTGGACAAAGCGCGAGAGCGCCACGCTAAGCCTCCTGCTCCCGGCCCCAAAACTTGAGCGCTAATGAGCTCGACTGTTAGTCTTCGCAGACGAGGGCAGAACCTGTGAATCACTTTCTTCCACCCATCATCATAGGTTTCATGGCGCTCATGCTGGGCGGCTGGGCAGAGGCGACTCCGGTGAAGGCCGCTGTGGTGAAGACCAAGGTCGCTGTGGTGAAGACCAAGGCCGCTGTGGTGAAGGCCAAGGCCGTTGTGGTGAAGACCAAGGCCGTTGTGGTGAAGACCAAGGCCGTTGTGGTGAAGGCCGCTCCCACAATCGCCAAAGAGGATCCCAACACAGCGTTGATACGTTTTGAGCGACAAACCTTCCCCCGACCACTCCCCATCCCAACGCTCCTTGGCGTCCCTGACCTTGCGAAGCTGGCTGCGCCAGCCCGCCCCCCTCGCCCCCTGGCCTCAACCTCTCGTGGCAGTCTGCTGGCGGGCGCCCCCGCCACTAGGAGAAGCGCCCCTCAACCTGATTGGGCGCTACGACTAACGCTCCCCGACCTCCCCGTACGCTGGCACGGCCGAGTGCTGAAATACCTCGAGTTCTACAAGAAAAGCAGGCGGGGCCAGGCCATCATGCGCACCTGGATCAAGCGCATGGGACGTTACGCTTCATCCATCGAAGGCATGCTCGCCAAGCGTGGAGCGCCCCGGGCGTTGATCTATGTGGCGATGATCGAGAGTGGCTTCAACCCACGACGAACATCCCGCGCTGGAGCTGCGGGGCTGTGGCAATTCATGCCCCGCACGGGACGCGGCTTTGGCTTGCAGCGCTCCCATTGGGTCGATGAGCGGCGTGATCCGCGGCGCTCCACAGAGGCCGCCGCTCAATATCTGCTCAGCCTCTATCGACGCTTCAACTCCTGGCACCTCGCCCTTGCCGCCTACAACGCTGGCTATGGCACGGTCCTAAGGGCGATCCGCAAATACAATACCAACGACTACTGGCAACTCTGTGAGTATGAGGCAGCGCTACCGTGGTCTACAACGCTCTATGTCGCCAAGATCCTGGCCGCCGCCATCGTTGGTGAAAATCCCGCCTACTTTGGCTTCAGCGACGTTCAGCCTGATGCAGCCCTCTCCTTCGACCTGGTCTCGGCCCCACGCTCATTGACCCTGGCCCAACTGGCACGTGCAAGTGGCGCCAGCATCAAAACGCTACAAACGTTGAACCCCGAGCTACGGCGGGGTCGCACGCCACCGAGCAAGCGCAGCTGGGTGCGGGTACCCACAGGCAGCACCAAGCGCTTTTATGCCAGCCTGGGTGCCCTCGGCAAACTACGTTACCGCCCCTATGCCGTCGTGGCTGGAGAATCTCTGGCCAGCATCGCGAGGCGACATCGCACCTCAACGAGCACCCTACGGCGCATCAACGGGCTGCGCTCAGAACGAGAGGTCCGCCCCGGCCTCGTGCTCCTCGTACCAGCGCGCCCCCGGGCCCACTCAACCGCCAAGCAAAATAAGGCACCCCAAGAGCCTCAGATCATCGCCCTGCCGCCCCGCGGACCCACAGAACTCGAGGGCCGCAAGCGCGTCTTCTACCGCGTCGTCCTGGGTGACACCTTGGCGGAGATCGGCCAACGGCTTGGGGTATCGGCTGACGAGCTCGCCCGCTGGAATGACGTTGACCGATCTGCGCGGCTGATCTCGCAGATGGTGCTCCAGGCCTTCATCACCGCCGACCAAGACGTCTCTGGTATCCGCCTGCTCCATGGGCGCGACATCAAGATCGTCTTAACGGGGGGCCAGGAGTTCCTTGAACTCCATGAGTCCAGGCGAGGGAGGCGACGGGTGATCTACACCGTTCGCAAAGGCGACACCCTCCAGCGCATAAGTCGACGCTTCAAGCTCAGCGTCGGCAGCCTGGCGCGCATCAACCGCTTCTCCCGCAGCCACAAAGTGCAGCAAGGAGAGAAGGTCACTCTCTACCTCGATAAGAAGCACGCACGTCAGAAGAAGAAGGGTCGCACCAGCAAAACCTCAAGAAGAAGCGCCAAGAAGACGAGCGCCAAGAAGCCCCCAAAGGGCAAGCCACCTCTCAAGAGCCTCCAGGGCAAGAGCAAGGCAGCCAGAACCAAGAGCAGCCTTGGGGGCAAGAGCAAGGCAGCCGCAGCCAAGAAATGACCGACGAACCACCGCTAGCTTTCATAGTCCAGCCTGATGAGGGCAACGTACGGCTAGCCAGCTTCTTGCGGGTTCGTCTCCCAGGCGTCTCCTCGGGGGCCATCAAGAAGGTCATCGAAGCCGGGCAGGTCTGGGTTGATAGCCGCCCAGGACGCAAGGGACAACGACTCCGCGTAGGACAGCGCGTGCTCGCCGCCACAGCCCCTGACGAGCGCCCGCTCCCCTCCCCGGAGATGCCCTTGGAGGTGATCGATGTCACCCCAGCCGTGGTCGTGGTGAACAAGCCCCCAGGCGTGCCCACACACCCGCTGCTGCCAGCAGAACAAGGAACGCTGGCCAACGCGTTGGTGGCACGCTACCCGGAGTGCATCGAGGCCAGCGAGTTACCCCGAGAAGGTGGACTGGTTCACCGGCTAGACACCAGCACAAGCGGGGTATTGCTCGCCGCCCGCTCCCGGCGCGCTTTTCAGCATTTGCGCGGCCTCTTCCGTGCTGGACAAGTGGACAAACGCTACCTAGCTCTCGTCTCGGGTGCGGTGGAAAAGACGCTCGTCATCGAACGTGCGATCAAATCTGACGGCCAGGACCGCCGCCGCGTGGAGGTCTCATACCGCGACGATGTGGGGCTCCCTTCGCGCAGCGTGGTACATCCCCTCGCCCGGCTCGGTGCGTGGACGCTGGTGCACGTCGACTGCCACACGGGGCGCCGACACCAAGTGCGCCTGCACCTCGCGTCCCAAGGTCATCCGCTGGCGGGCGACGTCCTCTATGGCGGCGAAGCAATGATGGGGCTGGAAGGGGCGCTCCTCCACGCCGCCGAACTGAGCGTAGAGGGACGCACCTTCGTGGCAGCCCTCCCTGAGCCCTGGCGCCAGCTGCTCGCCAAGCTGGGGTGGTCTCAGGAAGACGCGGGTGATGGGATGGAGGATTGAGATGGCCTGGGTAATGCGCAACCTCTTCATCGAGGATGGTGACGGTGAGGAACCAGTGGGCGAAGAAGACGTCATGACGCACCTTCGCGAGCTCACCGCTGAGAGCTGTGGCGCACAAGCGCTGACGCTCTCAGCCCCTCTCCAGCGTTGGCGCGTCGTGAGCGGCACGGGTGGTTGGCTCGAAGACCTGCCTCAAGCAGCCAAGGCGATGGCAGAGCGCCTCGGGCGACGGGTCATCAGCTGTGAGCTGATCGCACACTCTTTTTTGCTGCGCATCGGCGAGAACCAACCAGGCGGCGCACAGAAGCTCTTGCAGAGCCCTGACCTCCCCTGGGGAGCCGCCACGCCCCATCGCGGTGAGATGCCTCTCTACGAGGACGTGGAGCAGCGCGCCCTCGCGACCCTGGTAGGCATGGGCGTGCCACGTTTCCTTGTGCTCCTCGCTGTGCCAGCCCTTGGTGCGGAAGGAAAGATAGATCTCGGCACCGGCGTTGAGCGTCACGCCAATGAGGAGGGCGACATCGAGGAGCGTGCCTGCTCGCTCTTTGCTCCAAAACTCCACGCCTCCGATGGCTCTGAAAGTGACGCCACCCCCGTGGTACCGCGTGAACACGACGCCGGTTTTGGCTTGAGCCTCAGCGACGATCGTTACGTGGAAGGGCGCCCTAGCGGCCGGGCCGTGGACCGACTGGTGGAGCTCGAAGAAGCGCTCTTAGCCCGCGCGAAGGCGTGTTCACCTGGCGCGAAAGTGCGCATGATCATCAGCTATCACGCGGGCAGCTTTCAAGCCGACCTCGACGAGATGCTGCGCGCCAGAGACCGCTTCGTACCCCCCTCCCCTCGCCCCGCCACGCCCCCCTGGTGGCAGTTCTGGCGTTATTTTGGCTTCAAACGGCGTTAGGACAGAGCATCATGCCCACACTCATCGAGTTCTTCTACCTTGACGGGATCCACCTAGCTGAGGTCACAACGCGAGACGCAAAGGGTCTACGCGCCACCGACGCCTCCGGTCGACAGCATCGCGTCGCCAATGACCGTGTGCTCTTCGAGCATCAAGGGCAGCTTGAAGGCGCCAAGGCGCGCATCGAAACCCTCAGCGAAGAGATCGACCTCCCATTGCTTTGGGAGACACTGCTCGATGAGGAGGACCTCGCCACCAAGAGCGCCAAAGCCCTCGCCGAGAGCTATTTTGGAGAAGTCAGCTCCTACCATGCCTCTGCCATCTTCCACGTCGCCTTGGAGGACCGCCTCCACTTTCGACGCCGTGGCAAAGAGCTCGCACCACGCAACGCTGAAGAGCTAGACGAGCTAAGGAAACAACGTGAAGCTGAAGCCGCAGCCGCCGCTGAACGACAAGCGCTGAAAGACGCCCTCGAGAGGGGTGAGGTGGACGCAGAGCTGGCCACTCGCCTCCAACACCATCTCCGCGGACAACCCGACCGTGCACTGAAGGAAGCCCTGGAGCTAGCTCTTGGCGGTGAAGCCAGCCCCAAGGCCCATTGGCTGCTCGTGGACACAGGCTATCTGCCCAAGAGCAGCACGCCAGAGCTTCTGGCAGCGAACCTGCCAACGACCCACCCAGAAGACGTGAAGGCTCACGCAGCGGGGCTCGCCCTTCCGCCCAAAGAGAGCCTTGAAGAGGCGTCCTTCTCCATTGACGATCCAGACACACGTGAGGTGGACGACGCCCTCTCTGTGAAGCAGGAGGGGGCGTTGTGGTGTGTCACCATCGACATCGCAGACACCGCCGCTTTCGTACAACCCAACGATCCGGTCGACGGCGAAGCCCGACTCCGATCCACCACCATCTACCTGCCCACGGGCATGACACCCATGCTGCCAGAGTACTTGAGCTGTGAGCTCGGGAGCCTGCACGCCGGGCAGGAGCGCCCCGCCCTGCGCACCTCTGTCTGGCTCAACGATGAGGGCGAAGTCGAGCGCTTCACCATGGAGGCCAAGAGGATCCGTGTGGCTCGTCGCCTCGACTACGAAGAGGCCGACCAGCTGCTGAAAGAGCCGACGGACGAAGTGGGTGAGCAGCTCGCCGCGCTGTATCGCCTGGCGCTGAAGCGGCAAGAGATCCGCCGCGGCCGGGGGGCGCTGCTCTTGGCCCGCAAGGAATGGAAGATCAAAGTCGAAGACGAGGGCGCCTCCATCAGCGCAGAGCCTCTCGATGCCAAGAGCCCCAGTCGCCTCCTCGTCGCGGAGATGATGATCCTCACCAACGAGCTGGCGGCCACCATGGCCCAAGAGGCAGGGCTCCCGCTGATCTACCGCACCCAAGATGCCCCCCTCGAAGCTCTCGGTGAGATCAAGGGGGACGACCCGGCAACGTTCTTCGCGCTGCGAAAGCATATCAAGCCCGCCACCCTCTCCTTGCACGCCCGGCCTCATTGGGGGCTTGGACTCGAGGCCTATACGCAGGTCACCTCCCCCTTGCGTCGCTATGGGGACATGATCCAGCAGCGACAGCTGCACGCCCACCTGCTGGGACAAGCGCCTCCCCACGCCGCCAGCGAACTCTTGGAGGTGCTCGCGGGCATCGAGGCTACCGAGCAACAGGCCAAGCGCTTGGAGGCGGCGGTGAAGCAATATTGGATGCTGGAATATGCCGCCCGATTGTCCAAGGACGAGCCTCTGGCGGCCCAGGTCGTGGGCAAAGTCAAAGGGGGGTATCGCGTGCGCCTCGACAGCTGCGGCGCCGAGGGACTCTTGATGGAGTCAGCGGAGCTCTCCGTGGGCGGCGAGGTGAGGGTGCTGCTGGAGAAGGTGCGGCCACGCACGGGGTCTCTGCGCGCTCGTCAGGTGTGAGCCACGATCCTCGGTCTGGATCTCTTTGGAGTGGGTTGATCGATCACAGGACCAGAGGATACCCATGCTCATTGCGCGGCACGTCGTCGTCCTCTTGGCCCTCTTCTTCGACGAGGATCGCCTCACGCTCCTTGCGTGGCGTGCGCTCCACTGAGAGTGGGCAGCGCTTCCAGGTGCCATCGAGGTTGTGCATACAGGCGGTGTCATCGCCCTCCACGGGCACACTGTGACAGCGCAAGACCTCATTCCACTTCTCGGGGTTGGAGCCGCGCAGCGCGCACTTCGCCTCGCGCAACGCCATGGGGACCCACTCATCCCCCCGGTCCTCAGGTATCACGAATCTAAGATGTCGACAGGCCATCCAAAGCCCTCCTCCCGCGCCCTTTGCTGAGTATGACACTTCGAGGGGACCGGGCAAGGCTACCCCTTACCCAGAGCCCATCACACCCTCTTGGTGTGCTGCGCTACCGCCTCTTTGCCCTCTTTGTGGTGGTCGAAGAAGCGCCAGGTCGGGTACGCAAAGTCGATGTTCGTCTCCGCAGAAAAGGCGGCGAGCACATCCCGCCAGAGACGATCTGCCGTGGAGCGACGCTGTCGCACTTTGCAGAGATAACGCAACGTCAGCTTCACGCCGATATCCGCCACCTCGAGCCAAACGATGGGCGTCAGGTAGTGGTAGGAGACCTTGTAGCTGTCCGCCATGCTCTCCACCTGCGACGCCACCTCGTCTTCCCCGCTCGCGTGGCGCTCGACGATCTCCGTCAGCAGCTCGTGAGCGCGCTGATAGTCGCTCTCGAAGGTCACCACCACGGGCATCTCGTTCCAGATATACTCGAAGCCCTCAGTGTAGTTGGCCACCGGTTCGTTGAAGACCTGCCCGTTGGGCATGTGCACGATGCGTCCCGTGCTCTGATCGGCATGCACCCAATTCCCCACCTCAAGGAGCGTGAAGTTGAAGAGACGAATATCCACCACGTCGCCACTCTGAGAGCCGATCTGAATACGATCACCAATGACAAAGGGCCTGCGAATCATCACGAAGAACCACCCCGCGATATTGACCAATGGGTCTTTGAGGGCGATGGCCAGCCCCGCCGAGAGCACACCAAAATAGGCGGCGAGGTGCAGGCCAGCGAACCAAACCTTTCCCAAGGTCAGCACCAAGATGATGCTGAGGAGCAAGGAGACCACCTTGCTGACACGATAACGCATGCTCGCGGCGTCGATATGCAACAACACCTCACGCCGAACAAGGCGCTTGAGCAGAAAGAAAACGGAGAACACCAAGAGCGTGTTGAGGATCTTGCCCAGGCTCACAGGCTCAATGGCCAACACATGTTGCGCCCAGCCAGAAAAGACTCTCCACGCTCCATTCCCGATCAACCACTCCATCGTCGACTCCTAGATACGAAACCAGCGCGCGATCCCGATGGCGCCTAGAGCAGCACAGAAGATGAGCCATGTTCCCAGGACGCGCGCGCCCAAGAGTACGTGACCAAGACCAAAAGAGAGGCAAAAGACCGTGGCCAGCCCCAACATCCAGAGGGCGACGCTGCGGTTGAGCCGCGGGCTCCACTCGATGTCTGGATAGCGCTCATAGACGGGGGCCCAACCCAAGGGGTAGGGCTTTACCTTGCGACAAAACTGAGCAAGGTGCTCAAGATCCGGTGGGGCTGTAACGAGAGACACCATCACCCAGCTCGCCGTGGAGATCATCGCCGTGGTGAAAAAGCGTAGGCCAAAACTCTCGATGTGAAGCAGGTGGTTGGTGATCAGGGTGCCGGCCGCCGACCCCACGAGCGCTGCCATCTCGGCCCACGCGTTGACGCGCCACCAAAACCAGCGCGCCACGGCGATGAAGCCATAGCCAGCGGTCATCGTCGCCAGGTACTCCCAGGCCGCGCGCACCGACGTCATCATGAAATAGGCCAGCAGCGCCATACCCACCATCACGACGGTGGCCACCTGGCTGGCCCGCACATAATGCTTGTCGCTGGCGTCTCGCACCAAGAAGCGCCGGTAGATATCGTTGATGATGAAGGAAGCGCCGGTGTTGGCTTGGGTGTCGATGGTGGACATGAACGCCGCCGCGGCAGCTGCCACAGCGACTCCGAGCACACCTGGCGGCAACACGCTCACCAGCAGCTTGGCGTAGCCTTGCTCAGCCTTGTCTACGGCGATCTCTGGGTAGGTGACGAGCGAGACCAAAGCGACGAGGATCATCGGCCAATAGTTGAGGGCGAAGTGCACCGTCGCGAAGAGCATCATCGAGAAGGTGGCGTGACGCTCGTCCTTGGTAGCCATGATTCGCTGGGTCAACGACGCGGGGGGGTTTCCCCACCACTTGAGGGAGATGAAGACGATGAAGACGTAGAAGAAGCTCTCGTCAGGGCGAGGCACGAACTGCAGACGCCGCGCGCCCTCCACGGCGCCGTAGTGGTGGTGCACAGCCGTCACCAAAGAATCGAGCCCACCCACGGACTTCACCGCGAAGTAGGCCAGCGCGACGGATCCCACGCTGCCCAAAAAGAACTGGAAGAAGTCTGTGATTGCCACACCCCAGAATCCCGCCGCCGTGGTGTAGACGATGGTGATACAGATGATCACGACCAGCGTTGGCGTGGGGTCCCAACCCAGGGCCTCCTGCCCCACCGTCACCACCGCGCGGATCACCCACCCCATGGAGATGGCCAAGGAGAGCACACCGAAGTAGACGCCCTTGAAGCCGCGCAGGATCGCGGCGCCCTGGCCGCTGTAGCGCAGCTCCACCAGCTCAGCGGTGGTGATGATATCCGAGCGTCGCAAGAGCGCCGCGAAGATGAAGGCCCCGAAGGTGCCCGCACCGCCGATGGCGTAGGCCCACGCAAACCAAACGCCCTGGATGCCATTTTTGGCGACGAAGCCGGTGATGCCGAAGGGGGTGTCGATGGCGAAGGCGCTGGCAACCATCGACGTGCCCGCCAGCCACCAGGGCAGCGAGCGACCGCCCACAAAATATTCGGTGACGCTGCGGGTGGCTCGCCGCGAGAGGTAGAGCCCCACCAGCACGCTGAACGCGATGTAGCCCACGACGATGGAGAGGTCTAGATTGCTGAGCTGCACGACAATTCCACGGGCCCTGTGTGGGGCGGCTCCATGTTAGGGTCTTCGCCGCCGAGAGGCCAATCTAGAAGCTTCTCAAAGTCTTCAGCAGCCCCTGTGCCGCCACAAGGTCCCAAAGCCACGCTCATGGAGGTGCTCCGTCAGCCAACAAGTCTGTTTGGGCTGGGGGCCAACTACTCCCCAAAGTCGACGCTGAAATCGCGACGGACGCGGCTTATACGTAGCCTGGCGATGGTCCCGGGTACAGGCGTCGTGGCTGGCAACGCTGTTCCCGTGCAGGAAAACACCGAAGAAGCTCCTACCAGCCAGGGTTCGGCGTTGCCCGCGATTCCCACGCTCACAGGGCTGTCCGACACACAGAGGGTTGTTCCCACGGTTTTGGGGACGGCAACCCATTGGCCATCCACCTGCAATTGGAGACCCTCGGGTCCAAAATTGACGAGCACATGATGCCACTCATCCTCGGGAACGGGGGCAGAGCAGATGAAGGGCTCATCGCTCATATCCAAACCATCCTGAATGCGCACGCCGATGGAGCCGTCGAGGAGGCGGTGGAGGGTGAAATGTCCAGGGTCCAGCTCGTGCTGAGCGTCCCGGGAGAGGATGCCCTGAGGATGGTTCGAGTGAGGGACACCATCGAAGCGCACCCAAAGGTCCACGGATCCGGAGTCGAGGTTAGCGCCCAAAGAGGCAGGGAGCACACCATGGGCAGGATCTGTGGCGCAAAATCCCCCGCCCACATCGCAACCGCCGCAGACCTCCAAGACACTCATGGGGAACTGCAACGCGCTTCCGCCACAGCGCACGGGCCCTGCTACCCTCTGGGCCCCCGCGCCCATCAGGCTGCCCACAGGCCCGCCTACGACGGTGTTGTCTAGTGTAGTCCCGCTCCCCCCAAAGAGAAAAAGCGCCAACACGTCTGCATCGGGAAGCTCTGCGCAGAGAGCCAAACGTGCAGGCCCAAGGTCGAGAGCGGCCTCTGGCCCTTGGTCTGGCCCGAGGTCTGGCCCAAGGTCGAGGGCTACCCCCTGTTCAGAGAAGCCTGCGCGTACACACGCCTGCAGCGCACATAGGGCGGCTACCACGACCACCCCTCGCGCGAAATACAGGGCCGCTCGAGAGATCAGATGGTGGCTACCACACTTGGGCATGGCGCCATTGTCTGCTCCAATGCGAAACGCGGTCAAGCAATGAAGTCGTAGCGGGTTTAGAGAGTATTAGAGAGTAACAGCCCCAGCCAACTCGATGCTGACCTGACCCGGCACGACCCAGTCATCCTCTGGATCGAGCACGTCCATCTCGAGGGTCGCACGATGCGTCCCTGAGCTTCCCACAGGTGGGGCGTAGACGATGTCGAAGAAGATGCGGCGGCGGGGGCCACTCAGGTCGATGGGGCCGGCTGGGTCGAGCACACTGTTGTTCTGGCCATCGCGAGCGACGAAGGTGAACAAGGCAGCATCAGCGCCTGTGATGCGGATGTTGCTCACGACACGCCCGGCGTTGTTGGTATTGACGACGAGGCCTGTGGCTGTCGCGACCTCACCGGCGGCGACCTCACCGAAGGCTGGCAGAGTCCCCACTGTCAAAGATGCTGTGCTCTTGGGCATGCAGTCGTCGGGTTGATTGAGGGCGCTGCAGTGCTGCTGGTAGCCCACCTTGCGGTTGGCGCCGCCGTCGGGGCCAGCCTCCGTGCCGATCCAGAACCAGTCGTGGCCAGCGTTGCCAGAGACCCGAATCTTGTACTCATAATCACCATCCGGAAGATTTAGAATGCAGCCGGGTGCAAACCTGACGAACTGGAAGCCAAAGACGAAGTCGTTCCCCACCTGGGCGAGGAAGCGCATGGGGAGAGTCGTCCAGCCGCCACTACGCGCATTGGTGTAGAGTTCCGCGCGCAGCGCACGAGACGCGGCCCGGCTCTCTGCGTCGCCTGTGTAGGTGCGATCGGTGAGACCGGGCACGTAGATGCGTATGGCGCGGGTGGAGCTCAACCGACCCCCACGGGTCCAGCAGCCGGTGCTGGTTGAGCCATCAGCATTGAAGAGGCCACCCTCGCTATAGGAGCCAGAGCCGTCTCTGTTGAAATAGTAAGAGCCAAAGCCACCGCCCCACACCACGTCGTAGGTGCGTGGTGTGACGTGGTAGTTGCCCCCGCCAGCGCTATCCCATCGAACCTGGCCGCTCGCGTCCTCGCTGCGAACCCAATAGTGAAGCTCCTCGCCCGCTACCAGCTCTACGGGCAACGTTGCACGCCATTGATCATTATTCCGACCTGAGCCCACGTGCTCTGTGTCGAGGGTCATGCTCGCAGACTGCACACGACTATAATCGCTGTTGGCCCAGAAGAGCTCAACCTGGCGCGCGGAGCCCATGGGATAGGTCTGGGTGTAAACGTCGAGAGGGTATCCCACGCCGACGGCCTCGGCCGGCAGATAGCCGCCATCCGTGCGAAGATGCGTATCCCCGACCCACTCCAGCGGATTCTCGCTCTCCACGTCAAAGCGGTAGTTAGCCCCCCTGTTGTTCCCCCAACCGTCCCGGGGCTCATGGGTCCAAGACGAGGTGAACACCTGGTGAACCGCAGTTTCGATGGATGTACCCGCACCATGGCTACCAAGCGAAATTCCCCACACCCAATTGGTAGAGGCAGTGGCACACCATTTCTGAAGGGGAAGGTCGGCATGGGTCACCCACTTGTCGTAGGTGACGCGGGCGTCGAGGGTTGTGATGTTCCTCTCGCCGGGCACCTTCACAAAGAAAAAGAGTTCCTCTCCGGCAAGAGGGTAGGCAGGCACTTGGTACACAGACAAGCCCACCCCACCGTCGTAGACCTCACGGGCGCGTGCACCATGAATTCCAGCAGGCAGGCCCTCACAGGAGGGAAAATCGACGATGACCGAAGGGCTCTGTGTCGACACAGGCTCATGGGATGAGTCGGGGCCACACGCCAGCAGCGCCGTGGACAAGAGCATGCACAACAGAGGAGAGCGATAGATCTGCACAGAGTTCACCTTTCGTGGAGTCGCAGAAGCGCACATGAAGCTCAACGTCCAGGCTACAAAGCAGGTCCCGTGCCAAAAGATGACGTGCTTCCTTGATGTAAGTCATTGTGGGTGCTTGTGGTCTTTTTGGCGGCCGAACCACGCAGCCAAAGAGGCTGATGGCGTTCATCGAGGTTGCCAAAGGCAGCACCAGCCAGGAGGTTTAGCCCTTTTCAACAACGCCAACTACAGTTGCCACTGAGCCAGTCCCTGAGACAAGCAACCCCTCACACAGCACTCCCAAGTTTTTGGAATAACAGGATGAAGAGAGCCGGCATGTCTCTTGCTTTGTTCTAGAAATGAGGAGCTGCCATGCGATATACGATGATTCTGTTCTTGGGACTTGCAACGATCGCCCTATCGACACCCGCTGAAGCTGGCAAGTGGACCTCATTCACGCGGGTGGCAAAGAAACCGCTCAAGCGCCTTCAACAGAGGATCGCGAAAGCCAAATACAACCGCCAGGTGGACCGCGACGAGCGGCTCTCACTGCCTGAACATGTGCGCTTCGTCAAGAAACACACCCTGCCCGCACGCGTGAAACCCGCGCAGATCTTTGAGGTCAAACTCACGCGCGCCAAAGCCGCTGTCGAGCAAACACACGCCTACGCCAAGGCGTTCGCTAAACTCTGTTGGATGGCCAACAGTCTGGGAGCATGGAACCAGGAGCGGGCAGGATATAGCATCACGTTGACCCAGATGGCGCTGACCGAGGTCGAGGCGACCCTTCACGAGGCGACCGCCTATGCCCAGAAGCATCACCTCAAACCGCGTGGACAAGTCAAAACCATCGCCCGAAAAAGCAAGCAGGCGTTGCAGATGTACAGTGCCGCTTTGTCCGACCTGAACTCCAACTACACCATCGTACGCTCGGTGGGGGATATCGAAGATTTCTCGAACACCCGAGCAGCGCTCACCAAAATCGCTGTGTCGAGTTCCTATTGACTCGATTTCCTTCGTAGGCTGCGCTTGCTACAATCGGTCGTGCACCCGGTGCACCAGCACTCCTTCAATCTTGAGCAATTTCAGGATAAACTTGCTCAAGACATGAGGAGGCGAGCGATTGAGGGAGCGTGAGGATCACATCGCCTGGCGTGGTCAATTCACCAGGGGCTCATGGAGGCTCTGTCTCGCCCTCATGTTGAGTGTTCTCGTTGGCGGATGTACGCGTGTTGGCTTCAAGCCCCTGGCGGAAGACGCTGTCGTGCCGGACGCTGTCGTCCTGGACGCTGTTTCACCAGACGCTGTTTCACCAGACGCCGCAGTCCCAGACGCCGCAGTCCCAGATGCCGCAGTCCAGGATGCTGTGGTCCCAGACGCTGTAGTCCCAGACGCTGTTTCACCAGACGCCTCTAGTGACAGCGGGCCCTGTCTGCTCTCCACTTGTACACCGAGCCAGCGTGTGGTGGCTCCCGACGGAGACACGGGCGACCTCTTCGGTCACGCTGTGGCCATCGATGGCCCCGTGGCCGTGATCGGTGCCCACGGGGCCCCCATTGGAGGGATCAAGACGGGTGCGGTTTACATCTATCGCTTTGACGGTGCCGCGTGGAAACTCGAAGAAAAGTTGAACCCTCCTGGGCTCCAGCTCGACGACCGCTTTGGCCGTTACGTAGACATTCAGGGTGACGTCATCGTGGTTGGGGCAGATGGTGACAGTCAGTTTGCTCATCGAGCAGGCGCGGCCTACGTATTTCGTTTCAATGGCACCACCTGGGTGCAGGAGCAGAGGCTCACCCAATCGTCGCCAGCAGCGTGGCGCTATTTCGGTGAAACCGTCGCCATCTGGGGCGATCGAATCCTCATCGGCTGCCGTTTTGACGGCACACAGGGGGCCAACTCGGGCTCTGCGACGATGTTTCACTACGATGGCGACGCGTGGAGCGAGGAGGCTTTCCTCCTCGCCAGCGACGGTGCTGTGGGTGATCATTTTGGCAGCTATTTGGACCTTCACGACACCCAAGCGTTGATTACGGCCGAGCTCCAAGACAGTCAGGATGAAGACGCAGGCGCGGTCTATCGATTCGAACTCAACGGCGGCACCTGGACAGAACGCGAGAAGCTTGTGGCCAGCGATGGCAGCGCCGGCGATGAATTCGGAGTGGGTCTCAGCATGGCGAGCACCCGAGCGATCATTGGTGCCCACCGTCGGGGGCCCGCCGCGTTGACGGGCACAGCGTATGCATTCGAAGACGCCGGCTCGGCTTGGACCGAGAACATTCAGCTACACCCCCCAGGCATCCAAGCGGGTGATTGGGTGGGACGCAACGTAGCGATTGAACCTTCGGCTGGTCATCGTGTCTTGGTGGGGGCGTCGCGGAGTGACCTCGCCGGGTCTGACCATGGGGCTGCGTTTCTCTACGTGAACGCGGCTGGAGCCTGGCAATTGCGCGCCACCTTCTTGCCCAACGCTGCGGTGGATGGAGCCCAATTTGGCTACCAGTTGGCCATCTTTGGGGATTGGGCGGTGATCGGCGCGCCTGAGGCCGACGGGCTCGTCAGCGCCACAGGCGCGGTCTACTTCGCTGACTTGAGCGGGTATTGAGAGAGCGCCATGCTAGACTAAAACAATACGACCACGGTGGTCGTATTGTTTTAGGAGATCCTTCATGGCCAAGACCACCAACGCCGAACTCGTGCTCTCCAAGCGCTCCTACAACCGCCTCCTCGCAGATCTCCGCCAACTACTGGAAGAGGGCAAAGCTCGCGCCGAAGCCGCCTTGGGCCGTGAGCTTGTGCGCACCTATCATGGGCTCGGTCAACGCATCATCGCCGAAGAGCTAACGGAGCGTGCGGGCTATGGAAGTGGCATTCTGCGCGAACTCGGAGACGAGCTGAACCTCAACCTGCGGGTGTTGCAACGAGCGATGCTCTTCGCCCGCCTCTATCCCGAGGTCCCCACCGAACATATGGGCTTACGCTGGGCACACTATCGTGAGTTGGTACGCGTCAAAGACGACGACGTCCGCGCCTGGTACGAAGCACAGACGGCCACGAGTGAGTGGACTGTGCGCCAGCTCGTCGACGCCATCCACCATGACGCCCATGCCCAAGCCTGCCTTGTAGCGCCAGGAGCCACCGGAAAGAGCAAGGCTCTGCCCCGCCCCCAGGAAGCGACCTACGTCTACAAGGCTACCGTTGAGCGGGTGATCGACGGTGACACCTTGTTGCTCGTGATCGATCTTGGCTTTCACGTGCTGAAGCGACAACGCGTGCGCCTGGCGCGGCTAGATACCCCGCCACTGGGCGAGAAGGCAGGAAGAGACGCTCGCGACTTCGTCCGCGACACCTTGGCGAAGGTTCCCTTCGTCGTGGTCAAGACCAACAAGGTTGATCTCTACGGCCGCTATGTCGGGCATATCTTCTACGCGCCCGGCGTCGAGAACGAGCAGCGGGTTTTTTCCAAAGGTCGCCACCTCAACGCCGAGCTGGTGAGGAAGGGTTTCGCCCAGCCGATGTAGTTCCTCCACGCGCTAGCTGGGGACCGCATCACCAGCTCCATGCTAGGGTCTCCGCTACCAAGACGACGGTTCTTGGCCTCGTCAGTAGAAGGAGTCGATCATGGTTTGTACCCAGACGTTCGCCACACTCTCCCTCACCCTCGCGCTAACCCTGGGCGCCTGTGCGACCGGTGGAAATTTGAACAACCCGACTCTTCCACCCACGGCCATCAAAACGCACGTGGAGACGAAACACGAAGCAGAGGAGGCTGACAGGCCACGAGCCCTCAAGAGCACACAAAACACAAAAGGCCCCGCTTGGGACGCCAGGCTCTTGGCGGCAATCCCCCACCAGGCCATTGGCGTCGTCGCCTTGGGCCCTGAGTTTGGCCTGCGAGCCCTGCGTGGCCTCGTCAACGAGATCCCGGAGCTAAAGAAAGAACTCTCGACCTTTCTTCACAAGGCCCTCGGCATCGACCTCGTGAGTCAACAGCAGGGCGGGTTGGCGGTGTTCGTCACCGCGCTGCAACCGCAACCCGAGTTCTGCCTCCGGCTCTCGCTGCAGGGGGCAAGCGGGCGCGCCTTGCGGGGACCCCTCGCAGGGCAACACCAGGGCATCCCCCTGATCGCCCTTGACGGCAAGGTGGTGGCCGCCTTGGTGGATGACGCCCTGCTCGTGGGGAGTCGACGAGCAGTGACGTCGGTGATTGACCAGCGCCAGAGCAGCACGCCCAGCCCCCTCGCCGCCAAGCTCCAAGCGCTCGCCGGCCAAAAACCTGTGCTCGCTGGCAGCGTGAACCTCTTGGCCTTCGGTCAGGCCGCGGCGGCTTTTGGCATGCGACACGCCGCGGTGACCGTGAGCAAGCACTACGAGGTGACGCTGCAGGTTGAAGGTGACCCCACCCTCATGGGCCGCGTGCCACCGCTCTATGCCATGGGCACAGGGGCTGTGATCACCCGCATGTTGCACCAGAAAACCATGGCCAAGCGCGGCAGCGACGTCGCCAAAGGTGCGATCGCCATCGCCGCCTATCACCTCGCCAAGAAGGTGATCGAAGAAGCCACCCCTCGCCTCGACGACGAGAGCGGAACGCTGACAAGCCGCTTCAAGGTGCCCATGATGGACGTTGGGGGGCTGCCCATGGTGGGCGTGTTGGCCGCTGTTGCGATCCCCGCTTTCATCAAATACCTGCGCAAGTCGAAGTCCATGGAGGCCCGCGAGGGCATTCAGCAGCTCCAGCGCGGCGCCCAGACGCTCTTTGCCACCCGTGGTGGAGCCCGCAAGCTGGCGCGGCTCAAGAGCACACCCTGGACCCCCGCCCAGAGCTCGTGCCAACGACGAGCAAAATCCAGTGCCGGTCTTGTGACGTTCAAGACCCCCACCTTCCAGGCCTTGGGTTTCGCCCCTACGCCTCCCTACCGCTACCAGTACCGGGTACTGCGCACAGGCCGCGGCAAAGCGCTGGTGTTGACGCTGGAAGCTCGAGGTGATCTCGACTGCGACAACACCCCCTCGAGCTTTAAGTTGATCGGCGCGGTGAAGAACAAGGCGTTGGTGTTTTCAGGGCCGATGATCTCCGCTGAGTTGGAGTAGCTGGGGAAACAGCGCGCCAGCCGCAATAACACACATCTTCACGTTTTCCGCTAGAATCAAGAGATACCTCGCCCCATCAAACCAGGAGGAAAGATGCGACCGCGATCGTTCGCCGCACCAGCGTTCTTGTGCGCGCTTTTGGCTTGGGGCTCGGCTTGCACCATGGATACCCCCCAAAAAAGTGGCTCCATGGACGAGGTCGATCATCGACGCGCCGCCCTCGGTGTACCCGAGGATGGCTACCCCAATACCGAAGAGGGCACGATCCTCTTTTTTACCAACCGCATGCGCACCGATCCCAGGACCTTCGACACAACCTTCGGCTATCGACCGGAGAGCACCAAGGTGCCCGTGCCGCCTGTGTCCTATGCCTTGGACCTCAACAAGGCGGCACGCTGGCAAGCCCGGCACCTCGCCGAGGACGGCTGCCCCCTTTGTGATGACCACAGCTCATGTTGCCCCTTGGGCATCGTCGACGGTGAGGTGCAATGCACAGCGCCCGTCACCACCTGCGGCGTCACCGCCTGGCGCACCCGCATTGGCCTCTTCAGCAGCCGAGGGGGCATCTCAGAGAACGCGGCTTCAGGCACGCGCTCAGCCGAGCAAGCGATGTGGGCCTGGCTCAACTCAGGCGGCCACTGGGATAACCTCACGCGGGCGGCGCACCTCGTCCTCGGCCCTGGAGCGGCCACACAGCGACACGTGCAGGTCTTTGGTGGCGGCAGCGAGACCCGCCCCATCGCAGCCTATGGCTCGCGCTTTCAGCGGCGCCTCCAACTCACGGCCTACTCCTGGCGTCTTCAAGATGCGGACAAGCCGTCGTTTGGGCAGGTCTACTACAAACCCGGAGGTGGACCTCCGAAGATCGCCATGGTGGTGGTGGAAGGTGTATGCCATGACCTCTCTCTCGCCTATGGCGCCGCCGATCATGGCTCCTACGAAAAAGAACTCACCCTACCCAAGGGGTGTCACCGTTACATCTTCCACTTTCGTGACTCCGCTGGCGTGGACCATGTCTACCCGAGCAAGGGGAGCTTGGTGGCGGCTGTGGACGACACCCCATGCCTCGCCTATGACGCCCTTCGCCCCACTGACAGCTGCTCCCCTTCAGGCACGACACAACCTCCTGCGGACCAGGGAACGCCACCTCCTGCAGACCAGGGAACGCCACCTCCTGCAGACCAGGGAACGCCACCTCCTGCGGACCAGGGAACGCCACCTCCTGCAGACCAGGGAACGCCACCTCCTCCAGATCGCGGCACGGCGCCCATGGATGAGGCTGGTCAAGTGCAGCCTAGCGATGGCAAGAGCACACTCGATCTTGATGGGACATCAATCGCAGGCGAAGACTCACCAAGCCCCCGGGAAGCTGGCCCAGGCGAGGACGTGAAGCTGAGCGGTGGCTGCAGCCACTCAGGACCCGCCGGTGGAAGCTGGATCCTAGCGTGCCTGGCGCTGCTGTGTGTGTGGTTCCGTCTGTACAGAATGCTCCAATGGCGCGACACCCTCTCGGCGTAGCCACTTGAGCAACTTCATTGGCCACTCCTGCGCAAAAAATCGAACTCGCATGCCCAAGAAGATTGATCATTTTCATGGCATGTTTGATGCAATGTTGCTTCATGAGGAGAGACCTACATGAAGAAAATCCTGCTACTCACCGTTGCCAGCTTGCTCCTGCCGATGACAGCTGGCGCCGCTCAGTTCAAGTATGTCCAACTCAAGGGCACCCTCGGTCGGGATGGCTCCTTCAACTTTCCAGCTCACAAACGACGGGCGGAACAGCATTACGTTCAATCCAAGGGCCAGATTCACCGCCACCCCAACGCGGCCAAGATGAAGCTCGAACCCATCGCTGTCGGCTCCACTGTCGCCGTCACCATGCCCGACAACACGGTCAAGATCATGAGCGTGGGCGACCTGCAAAAGCTGCAGCGCAGCTATGCTGCCAACGAAGTGCACAATCAGAATAACCGGCGTATCCGGGAAGCCAGAAAACCCAAGTCGAACTGGGTCGCTTGTAGCCTTGAAAAGGGACAAACGGAAATCCAAGGCAAAGATCTGGTACAAAGTTGGGAGCAGAATCAACTGCTCTCTTTTCTGGCCAAGAAGCGCGGCGTCCCGGCGAACTCCTACGATCGCACGCTGAAGACACCATCCATCGCCCGAGTGCGCCTCATGCTCCCGGCCAATAGCATTCAGCTGGCGACCTTAGAAGCAGGCACAAAGAAGTTTCCCTTCTCCATGTCTCTCAAGGGTGCCACTGGCAGCAGAGGTGGCTTGTTCAATGGAAGGCCGATTTCACAATGGGAGGCCTTTGTGGCCCTCGACCGCACGACTCGCACAAAGGACGGAAATCCTCGCTACCAAGTGGGGCTGAAGGCCTTCGCCTCTGAATATTCCTCCGGTACAGGTGGCTCTCAGCAGTTTCTTTCGAAAAAGAGCTTCACGGCCGCAGAGCTGAACGCAGGCCTGCTCACGACCCTCACCGACGGCCTGGTAGCCCAGTTCGAGGCTGCCCAAACAAGCCAAAAGAAGTAGCCCGCCTCCACTCCTACCTCCATACTGACCATTCGGCATTCCTCTCCTTCCGGTTTTCAACAAGGGCTATGCATCCAATAAGGGTGTCTCCTCGGCACCTTAGCTTTGGCGCGAGCTTTGCAGTGTAGGGCCCCCCAGGAGATTCATCATGAAAAAAACAATCTGGGGTCTAAGCCTGCTGTTGGTCGCATGCGTCTGGTCGAGTTCAGCTGATGCAAACGGGTGGAAAAGAACAAACCTGAAGAGCACCACGAACATCCGCCTCTCTATCGACAGGCAGCACAAGCGCACGAACACACACAACACAAAGCCAACCTTCAACCACACGGCCACAGGCTACATCAACCTGCAGGCCAAAAACCTCACCGACAAATCCCGCGCGACGGTGATCATTCGCAGCTATCCCAACTACAATGGTTATGAATACGGTGGGAACCAAACCGTGCGTGTGAACCTCAAGCCGAGCAAGAGCGCCCAATACGGAATGCACCTCTCAGGCAAGATGCCCAAGGTTACCACTGGGGTCTCTGGCTATGGCGGGAACCACACCCACCGTCAGAGCGTCGAGGTTTGGGTCACAATGGACGGCACGACCTGGCACAACCAGACCGATCCCATCAACCGCTCCAAGCGCTTTCAGGCGCACTTCGGTCTCTAGATCGTCCGCTTCAAACCCGCCTCCTCGATGGCGTCTTGATTCACGACAAACGCTATTGGTCACCATCCATCCAAAGGATCAGACCCTCGTTGCGCGAGAGCGCCACGTCGACCCATGTGGAGAGGGTGCTCAATCCTTCTTCCAGCTCCGTGCGGCATTCGGCTGGATCCCAATCCGAGTCTGCATTTATGAGAAGACCAACGGGCAAAGCCTGCAGACGCCCGCGCCAATCGCCGTCTAGCTCCACACGAAGAACGCGCAGCTTGGCCGGCGTGAAGGCCATCACGCCCGGCCAGATGACGTTGCTCACGTGCTTCCAGGGGAACGCGAGGGTGGTTTCGCCAAACTGCTTGGCCAGTGTGCTCATCCCGAGGGCGGCAAGGACAGGGTTCCAGCGACCAGACGTATCGTTGGGCAGGTAGTAGGTGAGAACGAGCTCTAGCTCGCTTTCGAGCTTGTTGCAGCGAGCAACCAAGATCAGCTCCAAGACCCGCAGATACTCGCTGGCGTGCTCCTCCTGCAGCTCACCGGAAAAAATCTCGTCCAGCAACGAGATGAGCTCCTCTTCCTCGAGGTCGAGGGTCGCGGTCAAGTCTTCAACGAAGTCCTCGTCCACCCCTCGCAAAAGATCAGCGCCCTGGAGCGTCCTCGCTCCCACCAGCCCTGACAAAGCGCCTGAGGCGACGGTATATCCAGCGACAAAACGTTCAGCCATGACACTCCTCCATGTTCACGAACCCGAGAGCGTAACATCGTCGAAGCGCAACGAGGGGAGAACCCGCGACCCATAGGCATAGGGATCGTTGCCCACGGCGACGAGGCGCTTCCAGAGTTCGAGGTGATTGCCGCTGACGTTCATCTCGGATACGGGGTGTACCCGCTCGCCACCAGCGATGGCCTCGCCCACGATACCGAAGGAGAAATCGCCGGTGGCCATGCTGGAATTTCCACCGATAAAAGACGTGACGAGCACGCCGTGATCGATCTCCTTCACGAGCTCATCGAGGGAGGCCTCGCCTGGCGTGAGCACGAGGTTGCTGGTGGAGGCGGTGGTGGGCGAACGCTCGAGCTTGCGACCATAATAGACGCCGATGAGCGGGTTTTCGAAGACGCCACGGGAAAAGAGTGACAAGCGCCGTGCGACGAGCCCATCACCATCGAAGGTGCGTGAACCCACACCCCGCGGCAGCAGGGGATCATCGAAGAGATCGAGCAAAGGCGAGCCCACGGCTTCACCCTCATGCTCTTGGAGGAAGGAGCGGCGCTGGTCCAGGGCCTGCCCCGTGGCCGCGCCGAGGAGCGTGCCCACAAGACGACTCGCAGCGCGGCTCTCCACCAGCAAGGTCATGGAGCCGCTCTTCAGCTTGCGAGCGCCCACCTGAAAAGCCGCGCGGCGAGCAGCCTCGTGCCCGATGGTCGCCGCGGCTGGTAGGATATCGAAGTGGCATCCGCCTGCGAAGTCATGATCTTGAGGTCTGCGCGCGCCCTCGTCGCGCACCGTCACCCCCACACCGAGGTAGTGGCCGGTCTGGGCATGCTCGCCGGCAAACCCGTTGGAGTGCAGCTGCAGTGAGCGCGAAGCCTGGGATGTCTGGCTCACCGAAACCGAGACAACCACGGGGCCATCCATCAGGTGCTCACGTGCGGCTAGCTCTGCCTCCTCCAGCAGCTCGTGGCGGCGCTCCATGGGCAGCACGTCGCCTCGCGGATCCCAGGTGTCGATCTCAGCCCCAGGGGTTGGTCCGTAGAGGGAGGGGTCCGCCAGACCGCGGTGGGGGTCGGGCTGCAGTCGGCGTGTCATCGCCAGCGCCTCATCGACGAAGCGCGAGAGGGCCGCTGGCTCAAGGTAGCTCGTGCCATTAGACGAAAAGCGGCCATCGAGATAGAGCGTGAGGCTCAAGCCACGGCTCGTGGAAGCCCGCAAGACCTCGATGGCGCCGTCACGCCGCTTGATCTCGGTGAAGCGGCTCTGCCCAACGCCCACAGCGACCTCACCGGCCCCGCGTGCTTGTGCCAGTTTTAGTGTGTCTTCAGCCAGCGCCGCGAGGTCGGCGTCCACCCGTGGTTGATCGCTCATCCCACACCTCCCACGGTCACACCACCGAGCTTCACTGTGGGCATGCCCACGGTGACTGGCACGCTCTGACCATCCTTCCCGCAGGTCCATCCGCCCTGGTCCATCAGTAGATCGTCCCCCACCATCTTCACGTCGCGCAGCACCTCAGGGCCATTACCGATGATATTGGCCTCCTTGATGGGCGCTGTGAGCTTGCCGTCCTCGATCAAGTAGCCATTTTTGATGTAGAAGGTGAAATCGCCTGCGCCGATGCGAACCTGCCCATTGGTGAAGCTCTGAGCGTAAATACCGCGCTTCACCGAGCGAATGATCTCCTCCGCGGCATGAGGTCCGGGCAGCATATAGGTGCTGCGCATGCGCGGCAGCGGCAGGTGGCGGAAAGACTGCCGGCGACCGTTCCCTGTGGGCGCCAGGCCATAGTGACGCGCGCTGATCACATCATGGAGATAGCCGCGCAAGATGCCATCCTCCACCAAGACCGTGCGCTGCGCAGGGTAGCCCTCATCGTCAACGTTGAGGGCGCCGCGCAATCCCTCTTGCGTACCGTCATCCACCACTGAAACAAACGCCGGGGCGATGGCCTCGCCTACGGCGTCAGAATAGATCGACGTGCCCTTGCGGTTGAAATCGGCCTCCATGCCATGACCGATGGCCTCGTGCAGCAAGATCCCCGCGGCCCCTGCCGCCAAGACCACCGGAAGCTCACCAGGGGGTGGGCGCTCGGCCTCGAGCAGCACGAGCGTGCGCGCTACCAGCCTATCAGCCATCTCGTGTAGCCGCGCCTCATCGAAGCTCTCGATACCCTCGCGCCCCGAGATGCTGGTGGAGTTCTCCTCACGACGCCCCTCGTGCTCCACCACGCAGCTCGCTGAGCAAACGACCATCGGGCGGTAGTCATAGGCCTTGCGCCCCTCGGCGTCGACGATCATCACATGATTGGCGCTGTCTCGCAGGCTAACGCTGACCTTGATGATGCGGGGGTCCTGGGCGGAGATCGACGTGTCCAACGATTCGAGCAACGGGAGACGCTCCTCGGTGCTCACCTCTTCCCAACCGCGGAGCAACGCGTAGCGACTCTCGAGCGCAACGTCCTCGAAGGGGCGTGGAGCGCGAGGGCTTCCACCTCGCGCGATCCCCGACGCCACTCGCGCGGCCTCGATCAACGCCTTTTCGTCAAGAGACTCGCAGAAGGCCAAGCCCGTGGCGTCACCATGGACCACCCTCACGCCAACCCCGAGGTCTTCCCCCAAGGAGGCGCGCCGCACCTCGTGGTCCTCCAAAGCAATGGACTGAGACGTGCGCTGTTGAAAATAGAGGTCGGCGTGATCGCCGCCATGCATCAGCGCCGCCTCCAGCACGCGACGGTAGAGCCCGTCGTCTGTGCCAAGGGTGCCCTCGAAGAAGTTGATAGGCGTCTTCAGCTTCTGGCTCATGAAGCCAGCTTAGCGCGAGTTGGGCCTTGGAACGAAACGCAACGTCTCGTGAAAAACACGCTCATTCCCCTCATAGCGCTGTAAAGCGACGCCACCTGCCCCAGCGAAGAGCAAGATCGCCCCCTTGGGGCCCCAGAGGAGCTCCTTGATCGCTCCATGTAGGCCACGAGGACGAGGTAGCCAAGCCTTGGCCGTGAGCCCGGAGCGCCGCCCAGAGAGGAGCGCCCAACGCCCCACCCCCACCACCTTGGTACCGTGAAAGGTGAAGAGCTGGTCGCCCCCCGGCGAAAAACGCAGCACATGGGCCGAAGGGAAAGGCTCGAGGAGGCGCCGAAGTTGTGGTGGAAAGAGCGCCGAGAGCGCCGACACCGGCTTGCGTGTCAGGAGCTTCAGCTGGGGAAGGGAGAAGACAAGAATCTCGCCCGTGACTGAGACCGCCACCCGCGTGCTCGAGGGCCCCACATCAAGGGAGTAGACGGTTCGATGTGCTGCGCTGCGCCAGCTGCTCACCTGTCGCACCTTCTTGCGAATGCGCAGTGATCGGCAAAACACCTCCCGTCGCTCACGGTCTCCACAGACAACCGCCAAGCGCCCCTTCTTCGCCAGGGCCACCTCGAGAAGACGACGCCCAGACATCACATGCGTCATGCCCTTTTTGCGGCCCGTGTTGGCGTTCCAGAAGCTCACCGTGTCGGCGTGCCCAGCGAGGCCCTTGTTGCGATGGAGGGCTGCGACGAGCTGGCCGTTGGCTGAGAGGAACACACGCCGCAGCGTGACGAGGGCGGGAGGATCGTCCAAGAGCAAGAGCTTGGCGTAGGCCTTGCCGAAGCGGACCCCCAGCCCCTCGTCAAAGACGCCAGCTAGCTTTCCGGCCGCGAGGCTCCCACGAAAAGGCGTGTGGCCCGCGAAGCGCGCCAATTGTTCACCCTGAGCGTTCCAGATCACGATCTCGGCGCCATCCTGGGCGACAACCTCCTGGCCAAGGGGCGCTGCCATCACCACTGTGGGCCGCCGGGCCGCTCCCCCACCACGCGCAGGAGCGGAGAGGGTCACCATGATCGCGCAAATGAGCGCAGAGAGCGTGAAGCGCAACACGACAGGCGAGGGGGACAAGGGGGGCAAGGGGGGCAAGCGTCAGCTCGCTTTGAGGAAGTCGGCGGTGAAGGCTCGCATGGCGTCCTCCATGCGGCGCGCCGTGTCCTTGGGTGGCTCCTTGCCCTTAGCAAACTCCCGCAAATAGTCGGGGTGGGAGCCCTCGACCCAAGCCGAGAACTCATGCTGGAAGGCGCCGAGTTTCGCCTCGGGCACCTCCGCGCTGATTCCCCGCAGGGTGACGAACATCAGGGCGCGCTGGTCAGGCATGGGCAAGCCTGCAGGGGTGACACCAGGGATGATCCCGGCGGCCCGCAGCCCTCGCCCGTGCATGATCACGGCCATGGCGACAAAGAGCAACGAGATGGCGAGATACTGTCCAGGTGTCAGGCCAAAGTAGAGTTTGTCCGCGGTGCGCGCGTAATCGAAGACGAAGCGCACGGGAGCATAGAGGATCAACATCAACGCGGGATGAAAGCCGCGGAAGGGGCGAACCTTGCGCAGGGAGTAGATGATCAGCGTCAAAAAGACCGTGAAGATCATCTCGTAGAGGCCCAGATCGTGGCGGGTCTGCCCGAGCATCCAGGGTCGCGCGCAGGGGCCGGTGCTGCAGTGCACCCCCAAGAAGAAGTCCGTCACCTTCCCAGGATGGTCATGAACCACAGTGCAGCCCAGACGACCGAAGATCCACCCCGGCAAGAGGCCAAAGATCAACGCGTCCACATGCTCTAAGACAGAGAGGCCGCGCCGACGGAAAAAGAGCCAAGCACCCAGCGCGCCACCAATGAATCCACCAAAAGAGGAGAGCCCACTCCAGATGGCGAGCAACACGAGAGGATCTTCGGCGATGCGGTTTGGAAAATAGAAGATCACCGAAACCAAATGGCCCACAATGAAGCCCACGCCTGCCACCCAAAGGATGGAGTCTGCCATCACCTCTGGGTCGAGCCCCGTGAGACGCGCACGCCGTCGGCTCGCGAAATACCCCACCACCAGGCCGATGCCCACCAGGATACCAAAGGGCTGGATCGGAATATCTGGCAAACCAAGGGGCAGAGGGATCTTGAAGGTTGGTATATAGATATAGGGGATCACGTTATTATCTCGACTCCACCCGCCCGTCGGGTGTGGGAAAACCTACGCGCCCTGGCTGCAAGGGTCAATCGAAAGGCAAAAACAGCCAACCGGGGACAGTTGGCCTCATCTATTAGCCTCATCTAGGGGGCTAAGTCCCAGTTACGATTTTTGCCGAAAGGTTCTAGTATGCTTGGCATGCTGCGAAGTCTCTTAATCCTGACACTAGCCATGCCTCTGTTCGCCACCGCGCGCCCTGCCCTGGCACGCAGCACCATCAGCGTGCTCGCGTTCGGCGGGCCCAACGCCAAGAGAGCCCGAGCCCGTGTCGTGGCTGGGCTTCGCAAACGTTACAACGTGCTCGGCGCCAACAGCATGCCCGAGGCCTGCGCTGATCTCGGTATCGCCATGACCAAGGGCCGTAACCTGGCTCGCTGCGCTAAACACATCGGTGCCGTGGCTGTGGTGGGAGGCAAGGCCGCCAAACGGCAGCTGACTCTGGTGGTCTTCTCAGGCAAGAGCGGCCAGGTGCTGCTCTCCACGCGCACTCGCTGGTCGCGGCGCCCCAACAGGAAGATGGTGCGACGCGCCCTTGCGGCCCTGCGAAGAGGGCTGGCCAAGGCACCACGGAGAGTAGGGCGTCGCCGTCCACCCGCGCCCGCACCCAGGCCCCAACCGACAAGTCCCCAACCTCTCCCAGAGGATGAGCCAGGTCTCTCTTTCAATCCCGACGAGATCACGGGCGACGGCAGCACCCCTTCTGATGGAGGTAACCTGCCACCTGAAGATGGCCCCGAAAACCCCTTGGGCTCAAGCAAAGCAAAGCCGCCCACAGACGAACCCGCAGCGGCCCAGCCCAAGACCGAGAAAACACACGCCAAGGCCACGTCACCGCGAGCCTTGGCCCTGCTCGGTGTGGGCACCTGGTTGCGCAGCTTCTCCATCAACGCCCCCGCCACCCCCGACTCCGACGCGACCTACTCCTCGGGCGCCACCTTCGCGTTGCGCCTAGAAGGCATGGTTCGCCCGGCGTCCTTCTTCACCGACAACATCGCCGCCGATTTCTTTAGCCGCCTCCGATTCCAGACGGTGCTTGGCCTGGGTTCGGTGATCGAGGCCGGCAGCGACACCCTCTCGACCTCGATCATGGAGCTGCTTTTCGATGTGGGCTACCGCTTGGAGGTCTTCCGTACCTTCGGTGAAAGCTGCAGCGCTGAGTCCGAAACATGCCCCCAGAGCCCCACCGTAGACCTCTCCTTTGGGTATGGCATCACCAGCTTTGAGATCGACTGGGGGGCCCAAACGCAATCTCTGCCCAACGTCGACTATGGCTTCTTGCTCATCGGGCTCGGCGGCAACTACCCCTTCCCCTTTTATGAACTCATGGGCGCGCACATGCGCTTTGACTATCGCATCGTCACCGGCTCCGGCCAGATCTCCACCGACCAAAGGCCAGGCTATGGGCCAGCGTCCACAGGCGGGCTCGCGTTGACCCTTGGGGTAAATGGCCGCCTCGGCAATATCCTGGCCCGCCTCGAATACAGCTACACACGCTACTTCTTCAGCTTCAACGATCCCCTCACCCGCCGGGACAATGGCCTGCCTGCCGCGGGTGGCGCGGTGGACAACTTCCACATGATCCAGCTCTCCGGTGGCTACGCGCTCTGACGCGAAACGACGACGAGTCGATACTATTCCGCCGGAACCTCGGGCACGCCGTCGCGCGCCGCGGTGCCCAAAAAGTTTGTAAATTGTCGCTTCGCCGTGGCGTCGTTAAAGAGCACGTGGTGGTCGTCGTAGCTGCCGTCGCCCTTGTACATCACCATCACCGCCGTGTAGCCCTCCCCCACCTTGGAGATATTCCCGCTCACAGGAGCGCTGATCTGACCAAAGGTGACGTCATGTTCGTTGCAAGCGTCGGTGGGGCAATCCGCCACGCAAGTGGTGCACGTCTCGTCGCCCGTGCAGGCACCATCGCCGCAACGCGTCACCTGGGGCAACCCCATGGCGCGCGTCAGGGCCGTGATCAGGCCGGGTGGTGTGTAGCTGTCCTCAGCGCCGAAGCTCAAAAACACATGTTTGGCCGTCTGTCCCTCCAGAGGCTCGGTGAGCATGGTCCGCGCGTAGTTGAGCGAATCCACCTCCTCAAAGTAGAGCTGAAGCACGTTGAGCAGCGGATGCGAGCTGTTCACATCTCCATCGGCCAAGGCCAGCTGAACCAACGACGCGATGTCCACCGGCTTGCGTTTGCCCAAAAGCGAGCCAATCAGATACCCCCCGGCGCCGCTGAGCACGGTCGCCTTGACGTCCGAATCCACCGCGAGGAAGGGTAAGCCCTCGATGGTGCCTTGGGAGTGACCAAAGAAATAGATCCGCGATGTGTCGAATTTGAGCGCCTCTCCGGTAGGTGATGCCTCGGCGCTCACCTCGAGAGACTTGACCAACCGTACGAGGTAGAGCTTATCAGCCGCCCCTTGAAAAACGTTGTCGCGAGCGCTCTTGGGGTTGAGCAGGTTGAAGAAGAGCCCATCAGGGGGCTGCTCGCTGGCACGCCGCGGGCCATGCACGGCACCATCAATAGAGATCACCGCAAGGCGATCGATCACCGTACCTGCCACGGCCTTGACCTCCGCCAACGCTGCCGCCGTGCCGTTATTGACGAAAGACCGAAAGTTCCCTCCGGTGCCGTGAGCGAAGATCACCACCGGCCAACCCTCAGCAGGCATCGTCGCGCCTTTGGGGATCGAGAGCCCCGCGCACATCGCCTCGTCTCGAACGTGTTCGGCGCTACCATCCTGGTCAAAGGCGATGTCTCCCCCCTCGGCCGGCGTAAGATAGGGTGCTGTGCCTCGCTGATACACAGGTGTCTTATACGTCCCATGCAGCTCATGAAACGCGCTGCTCACCGTGGTGGCGCAAACACGCGTCTCATCGCTCGTATCCGCACAGGGCGAGGTCACACCTGCCGCGCAGAGCGTCAGGTCTGTCAGCAGCGGTGCCGTAGCAGCCTCCACCCCAGCCTTCACACCCTTCATCTTGGCGTGGGGATCCAAGGTCGTGAAGACCGCCGCCGCCAGCACCGTCGCAGCATCGACCTGCTGGTCTCCGAGGTAGTCCCGCAAAGGTTGGTAGGCGAGCCACGCATGCTTTTCATCGGCATCGCTGGGCTCGGTCGCCCCAAGCATCAGGGAGAAGTCTTCGTCCTGCACCAGGGCCTCCCCCGCCTCGGTCTTGATGCCCTGCCGCAAGAGCACGGCGTAGGTGGTGTTAGGGCGCAGAGGTTTGCCCACCGAAGGGCGAATGTGCATCCAATCTTGGCAGATGTACTTGCCCCGAGAGGTCGCCGCGCCCAGCTGCAAGTCCACCCCACGTGCGTAGCCAGGAGAGTCAGGGGTAATATCCAAAAACTGCACCGCTGGCATCTCAGCCCGCAGGTCGACGGTGCCAAAATCGACCTGCGCGGAGAAGCG